>JBIPNU010000033.1:0-10786 GCA_044370615.1 Burkholderiales bacterium | reverse complement strand
GCGTCGTCGTAGAGACCCGAGCAGCCGTGGGTGATGCGCCCCTCGCGGCTGACGTGGGTGGCCTCGATCACGAGCAGGCCGGCGCCGGAGAGCGCGAGCGTGCCCAGGTGCATCAGGTGCCAGTCGTCCATGCACCCGTCGTGGGCGCTGTACTGGCACATCGGGGAAATCTGGATCCGGTTGGGCAGTTCCAGGCCCCGCAGGGCGAGCGGTGAGAACAGCAGCGACATGCAAAGGTCCTCCGGGTAGGCCGCGGAGTCAGCGCGCGGGAGTGAAGTAGCCCAGCAGCCACCACCACAGCCAGTTCATCGGCCACAGCAGCGCGACGGTGAAGGCAGCCTGCCACAGGAAGATGCGCGCGGCATCGCGCGTGGCGACCCCCGCGGCATACATGCCGACGACCACCGGCGGGACCTGGTAGGGGAGCAGCACGGTGGAGAAGCCGATGGCCAGGGTCATGAGCACCGTCTTCATCGACCAGCCGGTCGCCTGCGCGAGTTCGCCTGCCATCGGGGCGAGCACCGCGGGCTGACCGGGACTGGTGGCGAGCATCGCGGTGGCCGTCGAGAGCATCGACAGCACATGGAAGTTCCAGAAATCCGCGCCAGGCTCCAGTCCGAGCGCCGTCGGCAGCCCGCCGAACAGCGTGGTGGCCACGCGCGAGGCCTCGATCAGCGCACCCACACCCAGCACCGCGCCGATGTAGAAGAAGCTGGCAAGCCGCACCCGCTCGTTGAAGGTGTGGATATCGAGCAGGCCTACCCGCGGAAGCAGGCAGACGAGACCGGCCGCGAGCCCGATCCAGCCCGGGCGGATGTGATGCAGGAAGTCCGTCGCCCACAGGCCAAGCGCCGAAGCGAGGATCACGGCCATCCGCCATTCGGCAGCCGACAGCGGAGGTAACGGTGCCGGTGCCGCGGCGGCGACGACCCGCGCCGGAAACAGCCAGTGGATGAGGGCGACGGTCAGCGCCGCCTTCGCGAGCGCCTGCACCGGGAAATGCAGGCGAAGGTATTCGAGGTAGAGGAACTGCACGCCGTGCATGCCCTCGGCCGTACCCGCCAGCACCAGGTTCGGGATGTTCGCCGGCAGGATGGCGGAGCCGACCTGGAAGCTGCTGGTCAGCATGGCCAGCATGATGCCGAGAAAGCCACGGCTGCCGGGAGCCAGTCCGAGACGCTCGCAGAAGGCCAGCAGGATCGGGATCAGCAGCAGGATGCGCGCAATGGTGGCGGGCATCAGGAAGCACAGCACGCTGCTCACGAGCGTGGTGCCCACGAGCGCCGCCAGGTAGCTGTGGCTGAACGGGCCGAGCAGGCGGGCGGCCAGACGCTGCCCCAGCCCCGAGATCCGCACCGCCTCGGCGAGGATCAGTCCACCGAACACCAGCCACAGGGTGCTGGTGGTGAAGCCGGAGAAGATCACCGACGAGGGCACCACGGCGGTGAGTGCCGCCAGCAGCAGGAACAGCAGGGCGACGAGATACTCGGGCAGCGCGCTGCTCGCCCACAGTCCGACCGCGAACAGGACCAGTGCGCCCGCCTTGAACGTGAGCGCCTGGGCGGGATCGGCGACCGGCCAGAAGTAGAGCAGGGCGGAGGCGAGGACCACCAGGCCGCCGATGAGCCGGGAGAGCTGACGCATGGAAACGGGCCTGCGGGGGCGGGTACGGCACATGCTGCGAGCCTGCGAGGCTACCCCTCGGCCGGGCGCGCGGCAAGCCGACACCAGCCGCCCTCCCGCGCCATCGAAGACCGCGGACAGGGCGGACGCCCGCGGGTCGTATAATCGGGCCGCGCCGCCGCGTGGGCGGCAACCGGAGATTCGCGATGAGCACCCCGTTGCTGTCCGGCGTACTGGCGCCGGTGATCACGCCCTTCAGGGCCGACCTGTCTCCCGACGTCGACCGGTACGTCCGGCATTGCCGCTGGCTGCTCGCCAACGGCTGCAGCGGACTGGCGATCTTCGGCACCAACAGCGAGGCGAACTCGCTGTCGATGGACGAGCGTCGCCAGCTGCTCGACGCACTGCTCGAGGCGGGAGTGCCTGCCGGGAAGCTGATGCCCGGCACCGGGTGCTGCTCGCTCAGCGACTCGGTGGCACTCACGCGCTTTGCCGTCGAGCGCGGCTGCGCGGGCTCGCTGATGCTCCCGCCGTTCTTCTACAAGGGCGTGAGCGACGAGGGGCTTTATCGCAACTTCGCCGAGATCGTGCAGCGCGTGGGCGACGCCCGGCTGAAGATTTACCTGTACCACATCCCCCCGATGACGGCCGTGCCGTTCAGCCTCGGCCTGGTCGAGCGGCTGCTGCGCGATTTCGCGGGCACGGTCGTCGGCATGAAGGACAGCGGAGGCGACTGGAAGAACATGGAGGCGATGCTCAACGCCTTCCCCGGCTTCCAGTTCTTCCCGGGCAGCGAGGAGTTCCTGCTGCCGGCGATGCGCCTGGGCGCCGTCGGCACGATCACCGCCACCGCCAACATCGCGCCCGCGCCCATCGATGAACTGTTCCGCAAGTGGAAGACGCCCGAGGCGGATGCGTTGCAGGCGGCAATCACCGATTTCCGGCGCGCGATCACGCGCTTCCCGCAGATCCCGGCGCTCAAGCACACCACCGCGATCTGCACCGGCCATGACCAGTGGGCGGTGACCCGCCCGCCGCTGGTGCGCCTCGACCCGGCGCAGGGCGAGGCGCTCGCGACCGAGCTCACGCGGCGCGGCTTCTCGATGCCCGGCATCAACGACTGAACCAGGAGGAATCGCTCATGTCCACCCTTACCCTGCAGCAGGCCAGCATCATCGTCGACAAGGCACTCGAGAAGGCGCGTGAAATGAAGATCCCGGCGCTGGGCGTGATCGTGCTCGATGCCGCTGGCCATACCGTCGCCTACAAGCGGGAGGATGGCGCCAGCATGTTTCGCGAGGACATCGCGCGAGGCAAGGCCTGGGGCGCGGTGGCGATGGGCTGCTCCAGCCGCGCGCTCGCCAAGCGCGCGCAGAGCAACCCGAACTTCATGATCACGCTGGCGGCCACTGCCCAGGGGCGCTTCCTGCCACAGATGGGTGGGGTGCTGATTCGTGACGCGGCCGGCACGATCCTCGGAGCGGCCGGTGCGAGCGGGGCCTCGGGTGACCAGGACGAGGCCTGCTGCGTGTACGGCATCGAGCAGGCGGGACTGAAGGCCGAAGCGAGCGAGTAAGGCCGCCTCGTGGCGCCGGGGTCATTCCCCCGGCGCGCGAGGAGCGCGGCGCGTAACCCGGGTCGGGGCGCGCGGTCGGGGCAGGGCACCCGCGATTCGGTGCCCCGGGCGCGTCATCCTCCGGGGACAGGTCGCCACGCAGGGCTGGCGCTCGATCCTCGCCAGGGTCGGACCGGAACGCCCGGCGCGAAGACGTCGCGCGCCGTCGCCGACCCCGGGCCGACTACTCTGCGCGGATACCCGCCTCGCGCGCGATCCGCGCAAAGCGGTCGAGATCGAGACGGATGCGTTTCTGGAACTCGCCCGGGGTGTTGCCTACCGGCTGGGTTCCATCCGAGGCCAGGCGTTCGGCGACGTCGGGCGCCTTGAGCGCGCGGGTAAACGCCTCGTGTGCGCGGGAGACGACTGCCGCTGGCGATTTCGCGGGCAGCAGCACGCCGAACCAGGTGCCAATGTCGAACCCGGGGTATCCCGATTCGGCGACGGTCGGAAGATCGGGCAGCACCGAGGAACGGCGCAGGGTGGTCATCGCGATCGGGCGCAGCTTTCCAGCCTTGATCTGGCCCATTGCCGCATTGATCGGCGCGGAGAACATCTGGGCTTCGCCGGCGATCACCGCGGCCAGCGCAGGGCCGGCGCCCTTGTACGGCAGATGCACGGTCATGATGCCGGCGGCGCGGTCGAGCATCTCCCCGGAAAAATGGCTCCCGGCCCCGATGCCCGAGGACGAATAGTTGAGCGGGCGCTGGCGCGCGAGCGCGATCAGGTCCTTCAGCGTGGTCGCCGGCAGCGTCGGGTTGACCACCAGCACATGGGGCACTTCGGCCACCAGCGTGACCGGGGCGAAGTCGCGGATAGTGTCGTAGGGCAGGCGCTCCATGATCGCCGGCGCGATCACCGCGCTCGTCGACTGGGTGAGGATCATCGTGGTGCCGTCCGGCGCGGCGCGCGCGGTGATGTCCATCGCGATCGTGCCGGCGGCGCCGGCGCGGTTGTCGATGACCACCGGCTGGCCGAAGTGTTCGGTCAGTCGGGTCGAGAGCACGCGCGCCAGCGTGTCCGCGCCGCCGCCCGGCGAGGCGGGGATGATCAGGCGCAGTGGTCGGGCAGGTGAGCCCTCGGCCGCGCGCGGGGTCTGCGCGACCGCAGGCGCGACGACGAGCGCAAGCGTCGCGAGGGGCAGGCTGGCCAGACGCGGGCCGGCGGGCGATCGATTCAGGAAGGGTGTGGCGGACATCCGGCGCTCCTCAGGCAGGGAAGTGCGGACGCGCGCATCCGCGCATCCGTGGCGCGCGGATTCTAGCGGGAGTCGGCGTCAGGAGCGGCCGAGCAATTCCACGACACCGCGAGCCGGGTCGACGCGAACCCGGTCACCAGTCTTCACGATGCCGACCGGATCGTGATCCCAGCCTTCGGTGATCGCGATTCCCGCATAGATCGCCCCCTGGACCATCACCGGATTGGTCACTCCGAAGACGAAGGCCTTCGGCGCAATGCCCTTCCCGATCAGGTCGTTGAAAGCCCAGCCGGCCGCGATACCGCCCTTGGCGGTCGGGAAGAAAAGAATGCGGTCGCGAATGCTCACGCCCTCGAGCTTGTGACCGGGCTTGGAAATCACGCCGCTCCAGCGGTCGAGGTCGTAGCGCGGGCTGAATCCCTCGGTCGAGATCACTGCCTCACCCTCGACACAGGGTCCGGCGGCACGGCGCACGCGGAAAGTGGCGATGACCTCGCTCATGACAGGGCTCCGGTGATCGCCGCCTCGACGCACTGCGCGGTCGGCCTCAGGATGGTGTTGAAGCGGTGCGCGGTGATGGTATTGGCGAGCTTGGCCGAGTTCGTGAGCAGGCTGTCCCAGCCCTCGCGCTCGCGCAGCGGCGTGAGGTTCTGCAGGATGTAGAAGCAGACGCCCTCGAGCACGGTACCCCCGGCAGCCTCGATGCGACCGATGTAACCGAGCTCGCTCGCCGTTCGCTTCATCGCATTGCTGGTCGTCACGAACAGCCGGGTGCCCTGGGCGATGTGGCGCCCGTCGAGCAGTTCGGCAATGCGCTTGAGTTCGAACAGCGACAACTGCGGGGCGGAGAACACCACCAGGCGACAGCGCCGGTCGCGCAGATCGTAGCTGCCGTACAGCCGATCGAGGTCGGACCGGGTAATGCGCATCGAACGCACGGGGATCGATCCGCCGCAGGCTGCCTCGACACCGGGCGCCTCCGGGGTCACGCCGACCATGTGGAACATCGCGTGCGAGCCGTAGCTCGCGAGCGACGCGCCCAGGTGCTTGAGTTCGTCGGCGGTGGGCGCGCGTCGCATCCCCGCGAACACCGGCACCGTGTAGTAGCTCTGGTTCGGTTCCCCGACCAGACGTCCGATGGCCCCCCAGTCGGCGAGGTCGGCGGGATCGACGTCGAGGTGGACGAGCAGGTTACCCCGGCGATGCGCGTCCAGGTGGAAGCCGTAGGCCGGCGTGCGACCGGTGATGGCCGCCGCCAGCGCCGAGGGTCCACCCTCGAAATTCGTACGCGCGCCGAACACCGAGTTGGCGTAGATCACCGTGCCGGTGTCGCCCCAGGCCAGGTGTTCGCCCAGGTGCGGCTGGTAGAGCGTCTGGTAGTTGATGCAGGTGTCGGCAGTGATCACGTTCATGCCGCGCAGACACTCGATGATGCGGCGCTCCTTGGCGACTTCATCCGCATCCTGACCCAGCTCGCGATCGTGACCGAAGTCGACGCAGCGCGCGTTCGTGGTGATCCCGATCTCGCAGCGCGCGCCATCGGCGAGCATGCGCTCGAGCCGGGCGAGCCCGGCATCACCCATGACCTCGATGTCGCCCATCATGTGCGCGTTCGAAATCGGCACGAAGCGCTCGGCGCCGAAGAACCGCCCGACTTCCATCTGGAACGCGATCGCCTCGCGTCGCGCCGTGCCCTGGTCGCCGCGCAACATCGCCTGCTCGTCCTGCGTGAGTTGCATGGGATACCCGTCGTCCGTTGTGGGGTGAATGGATGGCCGGAAGAGGTCAGTCCGGCTTGATGTCCGCGGCTCGTACGATCGTGGCGAATTTCGCGAGCTCCGCCCGGATGAACGCTGCGAAGCCCTCGGGCGTGGTCGAGACCGCCTCGCTCCCCTGCGCCGCGAAGCGGTCGCGAATGTCGGTGCTCGCAGCCAACTGCACCATGTCCGAGTTGATGCGGGCGATAACCGCGGACGGCACGCGCGCTGGGGCGAGCAGACCCACCCAGTTCGACATCTCGACCGGATGGCCGGTTTCGGCGAGCGTCGGGACCTCCGGCAGCAGAGCGCTGCGCCTGGGCGATGCGATACCGAGGATGCGGATCTTCCCGGCCTTCAGGTGCGGGAGCGCGGGCGCCAGCGCAACCGCGCCGATCGGCACGTCGCCGCCGACCACGGCCGCCGTGGCGGGGGCACCGCCCTTGTACGGGACGTGAATCAGGGCGGCACCGGAGGAGATGCGCAAGGCCTCGGTGGCGAGGTGGTGGGTGCTGCCATTACCCGGCGACGAGAAGGCGAGGGTGGCGGGTTTCGCCCGGGCGGCCGCAATGAGTTCACCCATCGTGCGGTAGGGCGTGGCGACGCCCGCGATCCACACCACTGGGTTGTGGGTGGCGAGCGATATCGGCGCGAAATCGCGTAGCGTGTCATACGCCAGTTTCGGGTAGAAGACCGGATTGACGGTGAGCTCGCTCGCGGTGGCCATCAGCAGCGTGTAGCCATCGGGCTGTGCACGTGCCGCGAGTTCGGCGCCGATCGCTCCATTGGCGCCCGGTCGGTTGTCGATCAGGACCGGCTGGGACCACGCCTCGGACAGGCGGGCGCTGTAGATGCGGGCGGCGATGTCGGCGACCCCGCCCGGGGGGAAAGCCACCACCATGCGCACCGGGCGCACGGGCCAGTTCTGGGCGCCAACGGGAATGGCGGTGACGAGGCAGGCGAGCGCAAGGCACTGCGGGGCCAGGGAAGAGAGCAGGCCGTTCCGGTCCATGGCATTACTCCTCGGGTCTGATGTTGCGCTCGCGCGCGATACGCCCGTATCGCTGTCCCTCGACTTCGAGGAAGCGTTCGAACTCGGCCACCGCAAGACCAGCCGCCTCGACACCCTGCGCGAGCAGCACATCGCGTACGCCCGGATCACGAACGATACGAACGATCTCGGCGTTCAGCCGATCGACGATCGCCGCAGGTGTCCGAGCCGGCACGAAGACGCCCATCCAGTTCGTGAAACGGAAACCTGCGAAGCCGGCGAGTTCCGCCACCGCAGGCACTTCCGGCAGGGCGGGCGAGCGCCTGTCTCCGGTCACCGCCAGTGCGCGCAGCTTGCCTGCACGCGCGTGCTGCACCACCGGCGGGATGCCGACGATCAGCACCGGAACCTGCCCACCCAGCACGTCGGAGAGCGCGGGAGCCGCGCCCTTGTAGGGCACGTGGACGAGATCGACCGCACCAAGAATCTCGAGCATCGCGCCGGCGAACTGCATGGTGCTGCCAGCGCCAGGCGTTGCGAACCCGAGCCGTCCGGGCTGCTGGCGCGCCAGCTGGAGAAGTTCCGCGACGCTGCGTGCCTGGACCGATGGGTGCACCGCGATGATCAGCGGAGCCTCCCCCGCCAGCGTCACCGGCTGGAGATCCCTGCGCGGATCGTAGGCCATCTTCTGGCCGACGGCGGGCAGGACGACCACCTCCGCAGGCGATGCCATCAGCAGCGTGTATCCATCGGGCAGACTGCGCGCGACCGCTTCGGCGCCCACGCGTCCGCCCGCTCCGGATCGGTTCTCGACGAGTACCTGCTGCCGGAGCACATCGGACAGGCGCTGGGCAACCGTCCGGGCTACGAAGTCGACGCCGCCGCCAGGCGGGAACGGGACCACCAGTCTCATCGGCTTCGTAGGCCACGACGCCGGGCCTGGCTGGGCAAGGCCGACGCCGGGCACGCAGCAGGCCAGCACGATCACGAGAGCACCGCAGAGTCGCCGGATCAGCGGCGGATGAACAGGCATCGTGGTCTCCCGGTAGTCGATCGGCAGTCTGGCGCTGCTGCGTTGCCCGTTGGGCGCGCGGCAGGTTCTACGAAAACTCGACGGCGGCGCCCGGCGCAGGCGTGAATCCGAGATCGCCTCGCGCGATCACCGCTTCCCTTCCCCCGTGCTGGGCGAGCAGTTCGGCCTGGCGCGCCTTCGCGCGACGGTCGACCGCGATCGGGTCGCAGAGTGCGAACAGCTTCTGCTGGCAGCGCGCGACGACATGCGCGTGCGCGGGGTCGCCGGCAAGATCGAGGATCTCTTCCGGATCCCGATCGAGGTTGTAGAGTTGAGGCGGGTATCCGGCATAGTGGACGTACTTCCAGGCGTCGACCCAGACCGCAAACGCGCCGGTGGTGGATCCCATGCCGTGGTACTCGCTCAGGACCGTTCGGTCCGGACGCTCGCCGGCAGCGATGCGATAGAGCGAAACGCCAGGGTGTTCGTCGCGTACGGATGCGAACGAATGCCCTGCACCCTCGACGAGCGTGGGGAAGAAGTCGACATGGCTGACCGGTGTATCCACGACCTGTCCTGCCGGAATGTCGGGGCCGGCGGCGATGCAGGGAACTCCGGCGATTTCCTCGTACATCGTCGACTTTCCCCAGAGTCCCCGGGCTCCGAGGTTGTCGCCATGGTCGCTGGTGTAGAAGAGGGTGGTCTCGTCGAGCCCGCCGATATCCTCCAGGGCAGCCAGTACGCGTCCGATGTTCTCGTCCACGTAGCTCACGAGCCCGAGGTAACCCGCCAGTGCGCGGCGAACCTGGGCTTCGCTCTCGAAATAGTCGTCGTAGCAGAAACTCGAGCGGTAGTCGTCCAGATACGGGTGCCGCGTGCGTTCCTCCCGTTGGTAGAGCTTGGGGAGCGGAAGGTTCAGCGATGCGTATCGGTAGAAATGCTCCGGGGGCGCAGTCAGCGGGAAATGCGGTGCGACGAAGGACACGAACAGCACCCACGGCCGGTCCCGGTAGCGCCTCGCTTCCTCCCGCAGCCAGATCACGGCGCGGCTGGCGATCTCGCGATCGTAGAAGGTATACGCAGTCTCCCCGGGACCTGCATACCGCGCCATCTTGGCGGCGCTGCCGCGGCGGGGCAGGTCCTCTCGAACCAGTCCCATCAGATCCCCCTTGCCCTCGAGGATGTGCATCGGAATCTGCTCCTCGCTGAAACCGTGATCCTCCCCGGGTTGCCGGAAGTGCAACTTGCCGATCGACACGACGCGATGACCGCGATCCCTGAGCAGGTGATGCCAGCTGGGCAC
This sequence comes from Burkholderiales bacterium, assembly GCA_044370615.1. GTDB lineage: Bacteria > Pseudomonadota > Gammaproteobacteria > Burkholderiales > CAIKXV01 > CAIKXV01. The sequence continues at coordinate 1,287 of JBIPNU010000033.1, read as the reverse complement.
CCGGCCATCGTACGCGTCCGCGTTGTCCCAGTAGCCGATCTGGTGGATGTACTTCCCCGCGGCGAAGCCGGCACGCGCCGGCACGCAGACCGGACTCGTCGTGTACGCGCGGCGAAACACCGTTCCGCGCCGTGCGAGGGCGTCGAGGTTCGGCGTGGACACGATCGGATGCCCCGCGTATCCGGTAATTCTCGGATTGTGCTCGTCGGACATGATCACGAGCAGGTTGCGCGGCTTCATGGATCGACTCCCGGAGGATGAAGACTCTGCAATCAATACTATGAAGTATTAATGGGCGCCGTCAATACGACGTCCCGGCCATGCCGGGACGACTCAGCCGCGCTGCCCGCCCGCCGGCGAGAAGGATGCAGCCACTGCGAGCGGGGGCGCGCCGCCGGGGACGAAGATCTCCTGGTAGTAGAGGGCCGTACCATCGGCGCCTCGGGCGAGCACGTCCACCCGGAGGCCCTCCACCGCACCCAGCACGAGCGCCATCGACAGCGGAAGGCGCAGTGCCTGCACGGTCTGGACGATCGATGCGATCGGGTGCCCGAACTCGCGACCGAGCAGCAACTTGAAGTTCTCCCCCGCGAGGTCGCGGGCAGGCCGGGTCGCCAGCGCAGGAAATCGTGCGGGATTGGCATAGAAGCGACTGCCAACAGGCCAACGCCCGTCCACGCTGAACAGGCGATCGATCCGCAGCAGCTGCTGTCCCGGTCGTGCGAGCCCTCTCGCCCAGTGCGCACGCGACACGATGCTGCGGCGCGTCAACGTCCGCGTCGATACCGCCAGGACCTGACCATCCTCTCCCATGAATCGCAGATGAAGCGGATCGGGCAGCACAGGCGCGGAATCGGCGACGACCGTACCCCGACGACGGCCGCGCAGCAGACGCCCCTGGCCTTTCAGGGTCTGGATTGCGCGCTGGATGGTGCCGAGGCTGAACGGCAGTGCGCGCTGCAGTTCCGCTTCGGTCGGGAAGCGATCGCCCGGTTGCCAGACACCGTCTCCCAGCGACCGTTCGATCGCCTGGAGCAGTTGCCGATGCTTCGGTTCGTTGCTCCGCGACTCCGCTTCGAGCAGACGAACGAGCCGACTGAGCGCGACACCTGCGGGATCGCCGGACATCGCGTGCTCAGCCGAGCCGGCGCGCTCTTGCCGCCTCCGCGATCGCGAAGGCCTGGGTACCTGCACTGACCGTCCCGCTGTAGCGCGAGAAGAACAGAAAACCTTCGAACGGCGTGACGATCTCCTCGAGCACCGCGTAGCTGTAGAGATCGACGACGC
>JBIPNU010000475.1:0-2879 GCA_044370615.1 Burkholderiales bacterium | reverse complement strand
GCGGGCGGACGGGGGGCGTCTACCCCGGCGCGGCCCGCCGCCGCCGCGCAGTTTCGCTGCGCCGCGAGACGCGGTAGCATGCGGCCCACTATTCGAACAGCCTGCGGGCGGCCCGCGCCGCCATGCAGGAGAACGCAGGCCCCGATCGCGCGGTGGCACGAGCGCGCGGGCGGGGCTGCACCCAGGCAGGAGGAGCCGCTTGAAGCCCACGGACATCCGGGATCCGGAGTATTTCCACAAGGTCGTCGACTGCCAGTACGCCTGCCCGGCGCACACGCCCGTGCCGGAGTACATCCGGCTCATCGCCGCGGGCCGCTACACCGACGCCTACAAGGTCAACTGGGATTCCAACGTGTTCCCGGGCATCCTCGGGCGCACCTGCGACCGGCCCTGCGAGCCGGCCTGCCGGCGAGGGCGGGTGGAGGAGGCGAACCAGGAGAAGCCCGAGCCGGTCGCCATCTGCCGCCTCAAGCGGGTGGCCGCCGACCACAAGGACGCGGCTGCGGTCCGCGCGCTGATGCCCCCGCCGCCCACCTCGCGCAACGGGCTCCGCATCGCCTGCATCGGGGCCGGACCGGCCTCGCTCACCGTCGCGCGCGATCTCGCGCCGCTGGGCTACTCGGTCACGGTGTTCGATCGCGACGCGCGCGCCGGCGGCATGATCCGCTCGCAGATCCCGCGCTTCCGGCTGCCCGAGGAGGTCATCGACGAGGAGGTCGGCTACGTGCTCGACCTGGGCGTGGACTTCCGCTCCGGCGTGGAGATCGGTTCGATGCGCGACCTGCTCGCGCAGGGCTGGGATGCGGTGTTCGTCGGCACCGGCGCGCCGCGCGGACGCGACCTCGACCTGCCCGGGCGCAGCGAGGCGGCGGCCCACATCCACCTGGGCATCGACTGGCTGTCCTCGGTGTCCTTCGGCCACACCACCAAGGTGGGCCGCCGGGTGATCGTGCTGGGCGGGGGCAACACGGCCATGGACTGTTGCCGCACCGCGCGACGGCTGGGTGGCGAGGATGTGAAGGTGATCGTGCGCTCGGGCTTCGACGAGATGAAGGCGAGTCCCTGGGAGAAGGAAGACGCCCAGCACGAGGGCATCCCGATTCTCAACTTCCTCGTGCCGAAGAGCTTCGTGCACGAGGCGGGCGTGCTCACCGGCATGACCTTCGAGGCCGTGCGGGCCGAGTACGACGCCAAGGGCCGTCGCAGCCTGGTGCCCACGGGCGAGCCCGACCGGTTCATCGAGTGCGACGACGTGCTGGTGGCCGTCGGCCAGGAGAACGCCTTCCCGTGGATCGAGCGCGACTGCGGGATCGAGTTCGACCGCTGGGGCATGCCGGTGGTGGACAAGGTCACCTTCCAGTCGACCGAGCCGCGCGTGTTTTTCGGCGGCGACGCGGCCTTCGGTCCGAAGAACATCATCTGGGCGGTGGCCCATGGCCACGACGCGGCGGTGTCGATCGACCTGATGCTGCGCGGCGAGCCGCTCACGCGTCGCCCGGCGCCCGGCGTGTCGATGATGTCGCAGAAGATGGGCATCCACGAGTGGAGCTACGACAACCAGATCGCGCCCGAGGCGCGGTTCAAGGTGCCGTGGGCCTCCGCCGAGCGCGCGCTCTCGAGCATCCGGGTCGAGGTGGAACTGGGGTTCGATGCGGCAACCGCCTGGAAGGAGGCGCAGCGCTGCCTCAACTGCGACGTGCAGACCGTGTTCACGCCGAAACTGTGCATCGAATGCGATGCGTGCGTGGATATCTGCCCGATGGACTGCATCACCTTCGCGGCCGATGGCGAGGAGGCGGACCTGCGGCAGCGGCTCAGCGCCCCGGCGGTCAACCTGGCGCAGGCGCTCTACGTCCAGGATGGCCTGAAGACCGGTCGCTCGATGGTGAAGGACGAGGATGTCTGCCTGCACTGCGGCCTGTGCGCCGAGCGCTGCCCGACCGGCGCCTGGGACATGCAGAAGTTCCTCTACACGAAGACGAAGGCCGGCCCCGGGTGCGGCACGCACGGCGACGGCGAGCGGAGGGCTGCCTGATGGACACCGCGGTGCAGAAGAGCCGCCCGCGCATCGAGGCGGTCAACGACCTGGTGGTGAAGTTCGCCAACGTGAACGGCTCGGGATCGGCCTCGGCCAACGAGCTGTTCGCGCGCGCGATCCTGCGCATGGGCGTGCCGGTTGCGCCGCGCAACATCTTCCCGTCGAACATCCAGGGGCTGCCCACCTGGTACGAGGTGAGGGTGAGCGAGCGGGGCTGGCTGGGCCGGCGCGGCGGCGTGGACATGATGGTCGCGATGAATCCGCAGACCTGGGACGCCGACCTGAAGGAGATCGAGCCTGGCGGCTACCTGTTCTACGACTCGACCAAGCCGCTGCCACCGTCGAAGTTCCGCGACGACGTGAACGTGATCGGCGTGCCGCTCACCGAGATGACGAACGCGCGCTGGGACAACCCGCGCGAGCGCACGCTGCTCAAGAACATGGTGTCGCTGGGCGCGCTGGCCGCGCTGCTCGATCTCGAACTGTCGGCCTGCGAGACGCTGGTGGGCGAGCAGTATCGCGGCAAGGAGAAGCTGCTCGCCCCCAACATCGAGGCGCTGCGCCTGGGCAACGAGTGGGTCCGCACCCACCTCGCGTGCCCGTTGGGCATCCGCCTGCGTCGCGCCGACAACGTCGGCGACCGCATCTTCATCGACGGCAACTCCGCGGCAGCGCTGGGTGCGGTCTATGGCGGGGCGAGCGTCTGCGCGTGGTATCCGATCACCCCCTCGTCCTCGCTCGCCGAAGCCTTCGCCGCCTATTGCCAGAAGCTGCGGGTCGACCCCGAGAGCGGCGCGCGCCGCTACGCGATCGTGCAGGCCGAGGACGAACTGGCCTCGAT
>JBIPNU010000474.1:0-2880 GCA_044370615.1 Burkholderiales bacterium | reverse complement strand
CGAGGGCGTGCGCTCGTCGGCCACCAGGCGCCCGGCCGAGATCCGCAGCCGGCGCGCGCAGCGCCGCGCCAGCGACTCGTCGTGGGTGACCAGCAGCAGCGTGGTGCCCGCTTCGCGGTTGAGTTCGAACATCAGGTCGACCACCGCCGCACCCGTGGCCGCATCGAGGTTGCCGGTCGGCTCGTCGGCCATCAGCAGCCGGGGACGGGTGACGAAGGCGCGCGCGATCGCCACCCGTTGCTGCTCGCCCCCGGACAACTGGCGCGGGTAATGGTGACCGCGCGCCGACAGACCTACCCGCTCGAGCAGCCGCGCCGCCTGCGCGCGGGCGTCGCGCACACCGGCGAGTTCCAGTGGCAGCATCACGTTCTCGACCGCGGTCAGTGCCGGCAGCAGGTGGAACGACTGGAACACGAAGCCCACCACCCGTTGGCGCAGCGCGGCCCGACCGTCCTCGTCGAGCTCCGCCAGGTCTGCCCCGTCGATGATCACCGAGCCTTCCGACGGCTGGTCCAGCCCGGCGAGCAGACCGAGCAGCGTGGTCTTGCCGGAGCCGGAGGCCCCGAGGATGGCAACCGACTCGCCGGCGACCACCTCGAAGCTGACCGCATCGAGAATGGTGAGCGGCGTGTCACCGGTCACCACCCGTTTAGTAAGATCGCAGGCCCTGAGCACCGGAGCACCGCTCGTGAGTCCGTCCATCCGTCCGCCGTCGTGTCGTTCGCGTCGCCGCACATTGTCGCTGCTTGCGACCGGTGCCGCCTCGCTTGCAGGCTTGCCCGCGCCGGCTCGGGCCTCCGGTGGCACCCTGATGGTGTTCGGCGACAGCCTGAGCGCGGAGTACGGACTGGCCCAGGGCAGCGGCTGGGTGTCCCTGCTCGAGCGCCGGTTGCGCGCCGACCGGCCGGGCTGGCGGGTCGTCAATGCCAGCATCAGCGGCGAGACGACGCTGGGTGGGCGCAACCGGCTGGAGGCGGAACTGGCGACCCATCGCCCGCAAGTGGTGTTCATCGCGCTGGGGGGCAACGACGGGTTGCGCGGCGTGTCGCTGGAGAGCACTCGCGCCAACCTCGAGGCGATGATCGCGGCGATCCGCAAGTCTGGCGGACGACCCGCGATGGCCGGGATGCGGCTGCCACCCAACTACGGCCGCACCTACGGCGAGAAGTTCCGGGTGCTGTTCGTGGAGGTCGCCCGGCGGCAGCAGGTGCCGCTGGTGCCCTTCCTGCTGGAGCCGATCGCCGAGCGCCGCGACCTGTTCCAGCCCGACGGCATCCACCCGACCGCGGCCGCGCAGCCGATGATCCTCGACACGGTCTGGCCGGTCCTCTCGCCGCTGCTGCGCTGACCGCGCTGCATCGCGGCCGTCGACGCGCCCCGCGCGGCCTTCGCGAGCGACCGCCACCACCGAGCCCGCGTCACGCGTCACGCAGGTACGCGGCCGTCCCGACTCCGCGCGGGCGTCTCATGCTCGCCTCGACTCGCGGAGCGCCGGTCGCTGCCGCCCGGGGCGATGCGGCCGTCCGGCGCGCCACGACCTCGCCGGGCGCACGGGGCGCCCGACCGGCTCACCCCTGGACCACCTCGACGCCGGGCGTCCCACCGGCCCGCAGGCGGCCGACCCGCGTGGCCGCCGGCAGGCCCGCGGCACGCATCGCCGTCACGACCCGGTCGGCGGCCTGTGGCGCGCAGGCCACGAGCAGGCCGCCGCTGGTCTGCGGATCGGTAAGCAGGTGGCGCTCGGCCTCCTCCAGACCCACCGGCAATCGGACTGCATCGCCGTAGCTTTCCCAGTTGCGCCGCGAGGCGCCGGTGACCACCCCCGCCCGCGCGTGCTCGGTCGCCTCGGCCAGTCGTGGCACCCGCGCCTGTTCGAGCACCGCGACCAGGCCCGAGCCGCGCGCCATCTCGAGCGCGTGGCCGAGCAGCCCGAAGCCGGTCACGTCGGTCATCGCATGCACGTCGGGGTCGTCCGCAAGGCTGGCCCCTACGGTATTGAGCGTGGTCGCCGTCGCCACCATTGCCGCATAGCCTTCGCGCGACAGCAGTCCCTTCTTCAGCGCGGCGCCGAGTATCCCCACCCCGAGCGGCTTGCCCAGGACCAGCACGTCGCCCTCGCGCGCGCGATCGTTGCGCAGGACGCGATCGGGGTGCACCAGCCCGAGCACCACCAGCCCGTAGATCGGCTCGATCGAATCGATGCTGTGTCCGCCGGCGACCGGAATGCCGGCCTCGGCACACATCGCCTCCCCGCCGGCAAGCACCCGCCGGACGGTATCCGGGCCCAGCCGCGCGAGCGGCATCGCCACCAGCGCGAGCGCCATGAAGGGACGCCCACCCATCGCGTAGACGTCCGACAGCGCGTTGGCCGCCGCGATCCGGCCGAAGTCGTACGGGTCGTCGACGATCGGCATGAAGAAATCGGTCGTCGCGACGATCGCCTGGCTGTCGTTGAGGCGCCACACCGCCGCGTCATCCGCGCTCTCGCGGCCGACGAGAAGGTCGGGGAATCGCGCGAGCATCGCCCGCGCCTCGGGCGCCCCGTCGAGGATCTGCCCCAGCGCCGCCGGGGTCAGCTTGCAACCTCATCCGCCGCCGTGCGAGAGCTCGGTGAGTCGAGGAGGCGTCGCGGGATTCGAGTCGGACATTGGAAGGATGACGGCCTGTCAGTACGCGTCCGCGCTCGCCGAAGGGGCGAGCAGCCGGTGCCGGCACGCGTCGAGTGTACACTCCGCTTCGCCATCACCGGCCGGTTGTCCGCCGGAGTCCTGGTATCCGCGATCGTCCTCGAGCCGGCCCGTGTCCTCGCACAGCCCTCCTTCCCCGTCGGTGCCGGCCACGAGCCTCGGCAACGTGCCCTGGCCCGACACCGTGATCGAC
>JBIPNU010000473.1:0-2889 GCA_044370615.1 Burkholderiales bacterium | reverse complement strand
GCGTGCTGCGCCAGCTGCCCAGGAACAGCAGCACCATCAGCGCGGTGAGGCCGGCGGCGATGATCGCCTCGATCACCACCGCGTTGATCGCCGCCTTCACGAACACCGACTGGTCGAACAGCGCGGTGACGGTGATGTCCTGCGGCAGGATCTGCGTCGCCTTCGGCAGCAGCGCGCGCAGGTTGTCGACGATCTCCACCGTCGAGGCGCCGCCGTTCTTGAGGATCGACAGCAGCACGCCGCGCACGCCGTCCTGGCGCACGATGTTCGTCTGCGGCGAGAATCCGTCGCGCACCGCGGCCACGTCGCGCACGTAGACCGTCGCCCCGCCGGTGGTGCGCACCGGCAGGTCGCCCAGCCCGGCGATCGCCTCCGGCGAGCTGTTCAGGCGCACGCTGAACTCGGTGTCGCCGAACTTCGCGGTGCCGGAGGGCAGGATCAGGTTCTGCGCGTTGACCGCATTGACCACGTCGGCGGGCGTGAGCCCGCGCGCCTGCAGGGACGGCAGGTCGAGGTCCACCGACACCACGCGCAGCCGACCGCCATAGGGAAAGGGGATCGCCACCCCGGGGATGGTGACCAGCTGCGGTCGCAGCTGGTTGACGGTGGCGTCGAATACCGCCTGCTCTGGCAGGGTGGGGCTGGAGAGCGCGAGCTGGATCACCGGGACGCTGGAGGCCGAGTAGCGGATCACCAGCGGCGGCGTGATGCCGGGCGGCAACTGGCGCACCTGCGGCTGCACCGCCGCCGCGACCTGCGCGATCGCCGTCTGGATGTTGGCGGTGGGCTGGAAGAACACCTTGATCACCGTCACGCCGGGCAGCGATACCGACTCGATGCGTTCGATGTCGCTCACGGTGGTGGTGAGGCCGCGCTCGGTCTGGTTGGCCACCCGCTGGCCCATCTCCTGTGCCGACAGCCCGTTGTAGGTCCAGATGATGCTGACCACCGGGATGTCGATCTCGGGGAAGATGTCCGTCGCCATGTTGCGAAGCGCGAACGGCGTGGCGAGCAGGATCAGCAGCGCCATCACGATGAACGTGTACGGCCGCCGCAGCGCGAGGCTCACCAGGTAGGGGGGGCTGGCGGACGCGGGGTCGGGAGGCCGTACATTCACCGACGCATTCTAGTCCGAGCGTGGGCGGGGGCGACAGCCCCCGCGCCGCCGTGGTCGGATCGTTCGGCGGCCGGCGCGCACCTGGCGGAACCACCGCCTGCCGCTCGTACCTCGCCCAGCGCCCCTGACCGCGCCGTCAGCGCACAATCCGTGATCGCGCCTTCCGCGCGCAATCACGGCTGCCGGACATGCCCCGGCTCCGCCGGGGTCGCGCGGCGACGGACGCCTGGCGCCCGAGGGGGCACGAGTCGGCGGGTCGCTACTTTCGCCAGAACACGGGCGTGAACACCATCAGCAGCGTGAACAGCTCCAGGCGGCCGAGCAGCATGGCGAACGCGCACACCCAGGTCTGGAAGTCGTCGAGCACCGCGTAGGTGCCGGCGGGGCCGACTGCGCCCAGCCCCGGGCCGGTGTTGTTGAGGCAGGCCACGGCCGCGCTGAAGGCGGTGAGGAGGTCGAGCCCGGAGCCAACCAGCACCAGGGTGAGCAGCGCTGCGGTGGACACGTACACGCACAGGAAGGCGAGCACCGCGAACACGATGCGGTTGGGCACGGCCATGCCGGCGAGCTTGACCTGGGTGAATGCGTACGGATGCAGGGTGCGCACGAACTCGCGGCGCACCTGCTGGAACAGGATGACTGCCCGAATCATCTTGATGCCGCCGCCGGTAGACCCGGCGCTGGTGGAGAAGGTGGACAGGAACAGGATCCACAGCCCGGCGATCAGCGGCCACTGCCCGTAGTCGGTGCTGGCGAACCCGGTGGTGGTGGCGACCGACACGGTGTTGAAGGCCGCGTAGCGCAACGCGGTGGCGAGGTCCGCGTAGTGGCCGATCCACCACAGGTGCAGCGCGATGGCCGCGGCGCTCCCCAGCACCGCGAGGACGAACAGGCGCGCTTCCGGGTCGCGGCGATAGGGCGCCGGGCTCAGGGCGCGGAAGGCGGCGAAGTGGGTGATGAAATTCACCCCTGCGGCGAGCATGAAGATCGTGGCCACCGCCTCGATCGCGGGCGAGTCGAAGTGGCCGAGGCTCGCGTCGTAGGCGGCGAAGCCACCCAGGCCGAGCGTGGAGAACATGTGCATCATCGCGTCGAGCGGTGCCATGCCCGCCAGCCAGTAGGCGAGCGCGCAGGCGGCCGACAGCAGCGCGTAGACCAGCCACAGGCCCTTGGCCGTCTCGGCCAGCCGAGGAGTGAGCCGCGAGTCCTTCATCGGTCCGGGCATCTCGGCCTTGAACAGCTGGCGCCCGCCCACGCCCAGCAGCGGCAGCACCGCGACCGCGAGCACGATCAGGCCCATGCCACCCATCCAGTGCAGCTGCGTGCGCCAGACGTTGATCGACACCGGCAGGTATTCGATGCCGGTGAGCACGGTCGCACCCGTGGCAGTGATGCCGGAGGCGGCCTCGAAGTAGGCGTCGGTGAACGTCAGTCCGTCGATCGTCCGAAGCAGCGGGATGGCGGCAAACAGCGGCAACACCGTCCACACCAGCACCACCAGCAGGAAGGCGTCGCGCACTTCGAGTTCGCGGCGGAAGCGACGGGTCAGCAGCCACGCGAGACCGCCGATCAGGCAGGTGGCGGCCATCGCCTCGGCGTGGGCCGCGCTCGCCCCGTCGTCGGCCCACCAGGCGACGGCGAGCGGCAGCAGCATCGAGGCGCCGAAGACCACGCTCAGCATGCCCAGCGTGTTGACCACGCACAGGTTGCGCGCGAACTCGCGCGCATAGTCCCGGGTGCTGCCGGTCGCCATCGCTACAGGAAGCCGACGC
>JBIPNU010000472.1:0-2892 GCA_044370615.1 Burkholderiales bacterium | reverse complement strand
ACGGTCACCACCGAATTCGCGGTCGGCTACTCGGGTCCCACCACCAATGCGTTCGATCCGCAGCGCACGCCCGGTGGCTCCTCCAGTGGCTCGGCAGCCGCAGTGGGGTCGGGCATGGTGCCGGTCGCGCTGGGTACGCAGACCCAGGGCTCGACGATCCGGCCCGCGTCCTACAACGGCGCGGTTGGCTACAAGCCGACGCTGGGCCTGCTGCCGCTTGGCGGCGTGCACCCGCTGTCGACGACGCTCGACCATCTGGGAGTGATCGGCGCCACGCTCGACGATGTCTGGGCGGTCGCTTCCCGGACCTCGCTGGGGGTGGGTAGCCCGGGGCATGCCGCGCTGCCGGGCGCCAGCGCATGGGCCCCCGCGCCAGTCACGCCGCGGCGACTCATCCATCTGCATACTCGAGGCTGGGCGGAAGTCGACACCGAGACCGCCGCCGAATTCACCTCGGTGCTGGACGCGCTGCGCGAGCACGGCGTGCAGATCGTCGACCGCGCGACCGATCGTCGGATCGACACGCTCGAACGCGAACTCGACGGCTGGCTGGACCAGGGGTTGGACATCCTCGCCTTCGAGATGCGCTGGCCCTACGAGGCCTACGTGCAGCGACATGGCGAGGCGATCGGCGAGCGCATCCGTGGCTTCGTCGAGCGCGCACGGTCGATCACCCCGGCCCGCTATGCCGAACTGCTTGCTCGACGCGAGGCCCTGCGCCATGCGGTGCGCACCGCAGCGGCTGACTGTGACGGCCTGATCACGTTGCCGGCCTCGGGTATCGCGCCACTCGGCCATGCGCACACCGGCAGCCGTACCTTCCTCGCGTACTGGTCCGGGCTGGGATTTCCCACCTTCAGCCTGCCGCTGCTGTCGGTCGGGGGCTTGCCGCTGGGCGTGCAGTGGATGGGGGTGGACGGGCAGGACGGCGCGCTCGCGGCCACCGCGAACTGGGCGATGCGTACCCTCGTCTGATCGCGATCCGGGGCACAATGTCGGAGCGAACGTCGGCCGGATCATCCGCCGCCCGCTACCGCTCGAGCGGCGACTCCCGCCGACCACCCCCGGATGGCGCGGCGGATCGTCCGCGGCGGACGCGCCGCCTCCTATCGCCCTTGCCGGAGTACGCCCGATGCCACACTCGATCCGCTCCCACCACCGCCCTGCGGCATCGCCAGCCCGCTCACCTTCCCCCGCGGTCCGGGGAACCATCGCGCTGGCGGCCGCCGCGCTGTGCACGGTATCGGCGGGTGCGCTCGCGCAGGCTGGCGCGGGCGGCTATCCCGACCGCGCGATCCGCCTGATCGTCCCCTTCCCGCCGGGCGGCAGCACCGATGGCGCGGCGCGCGTGATCGGCCAGAAGCTCACCGACCTCTGGGGCCAGCAGATCCTTATCGACAATCGTCCCGGGGCCAGCGGGGTGGTCGGTTCCGAGATTGCCGCTCGCGCGAATCCGGACGGCTACACGCTGCTGTTCGGCACCATCGGCTCGCATGCGGTGAACGTGAGCCTGTTCAAGCTGTCCTACGACCCCCTGCGCGACTTCGAGCCGATCACCATGACGGCGGCGGTGGGTAACGTGCTGGTGGTCAACGCGAAGTCGCCGATCCGTTCGGTGAAGGAACTGGTGGCCGCCGCGCGCGCGAAGCCCGCGAGCATCACCTTCGCCTCCTCCGGTATTGGCGGCGCGCCGCACCTGACCGGCGAACTGTTCGCGCTGCAGGCCGGCATCAAGCTGGTCCACGTGCCCTACAAGGGTGGCGGACCGGCGATGGCCGACCTCGTCGGTGGCAACGTGTCGATGAGCTTTGCCTCGATGACCGCCTCGTTGCCCTTCATCAAGGACGGCCGCCTGCGCGCGCTCGCGGTGGCCTCGGGGCGGCGAGCGCGCCAGTTGCCCGACGTGCCGACCGTAGCCGAGTCCGGCTTCACCGGCTTCGAGGTGCGCGACTGGCAAGGGCTGTTCGCTCCGCGCGCGACGCCGCAGCCGATCGTCGCGAAACTCGCCGATACCGTTCGCGGCCTCCTGCGACAGGACGATACGCAGGAACGCTTCGCGCAACTCGGTCTCGAGGTCGTGGCCAGTTCGCCGGCCGAGTTCCGCAAGGACATCGCCGCGGAGATCGCGCGCTGGGCCAGGGTCGTGAAGGACGCGAACATCCGGGCGGAGTGATGACGCCCGGCGGGCTCGCGCACGGCGAGCCTGCGCCAACGCCCGACGCGGGAATGATCCGATCCCGGGGAACCCGGGATGCCGACCGGTGCCAACGGGTACCCGCCGGCCCGCCGAGAGTCCTGCGACCGGGGTACCGGTCAGGCTACCATCGGCAGCATCCGCAACCGTCCGGAGGCCGCATGACCCCGTCGCTCTCGCCATCGAACCGGTCTGCCCCGCCCTTCCGTGCGACGTCGCGATCGGCGCCGCAGGCCCGGACATCGAGGTCCGATCGGCCGGGCTCCGGTACCTCCCGACCGGCGAGGGGCCCACAGGTCGATCTCGAGCGCAGGCCGCTCGACACGGTTGCCAGCGGCGTGAGGCGGGACCTCGGCGCGCGCGCGACGGTCACCCTCGGCCTCGTCTTCGCCGCCATCCTGCCGCTCGCCGGAAGCCCGCCGACCGCCCGGGCCGCCGAGGGAAACTGGCCCGCCCGCCCGATGCGAGCGGTCGTGCCCTTCGCCGCTGGCGGCCTGAACGACACCATCTCGCGCATGGTCGCGCAGGGGCTGGCCGAGCGCCTGCGCCAGAGCGTCGTCATCGACAACCGGCCGGGTGCCGGGGGCACGATCGGCACGGCGATCGTCGCGCGCGCGGTACCGGACGGCTACACCCTGCTGTTCAGTTCGTCGTCGACGATCGCGGTGAGCCCGCACCTGTACCGCGAACTACCCTAT
>JBIPNU010000471.1:0-2896 GCA_044370615.1 Burkholderiales bacterium | reverse complement strand
CTCACCCAGGTGGGTACGCAGCACCTCGGCCGTGCGCAGAGCACCCAGAGGATTGTCGCCGGTCACCTCGAAGCGCTCGACCACGAGCAGTACCGCACCGGTCGGCGTCGCGGGTGCGTTCGACTGCGCCTGTGCCGGTGTCGCCGCCGCAACAGCCGCGAGCGTCGCCAGCGCGAGCAGCGCGCGCGCGGGTGCCGCCACACCGCCCGCGCACATGCGAGCACGATCGAAACGTCGGGTGGTGTCCTTCATGCCGGAATCCTCGACTTCCCTTGAATGCGTGCAGCCCGCAGGCGGCGGGGGGCTGCGGACCGGCTCACCGAACCTCGCAGGCGGTCGAACCCGCCTCCCGTCCCACGCCCAGCAGCGGGAGCAGTCGGCCGGCGCCGGACGTGCCCGGACGGGGGACCGGATCGTTCAGGATGAAGATCGGGACCGCCTGAAGTCTCTGCGGGCGTGTCTGCCCCTGTCCCAGCGTAGCTGCCTCGGACGGTCCGAGGTCGATCACGCCGTCCTGCCCCTGCAACGCCACGTTGCCGCTGGTCACCGCCACGTAGAGCCCAGGCGGCACCTCGGTCGCGGACACCAGGGAGAACAGCGTCTTGAAGTCGATCTTGAGGGTGGAGGGCAGCGGCACCGACTTGTCCAGCGGAACACCTGCAGGCAGGGACTTGAGCACCTCCGGTGCCCCGGCCTTCGGGTTGAGCAGGCCTGCCAGTCCCGTGGGTATCTCGATCTCCTTCCCCCCCGGCAGACCGAGCGTGATCACGCCCGCGCGCACCTCGGTGAACGTCGAGGGAGTGCAGACGCCGGCCACGCAGTGCAGGGCCAGCACGACGTCGAACTCGGTGCCGCGCACGCCGATGGTCGCCGTGCTGGTCTGCACGCGCACCGCCCGCGGGTTGGCCCTCGCGATCTGTCCGGTCAGCAGGCGCAGACCGCCGGTGAGCAGGCGAACGACGAAGGTACCCTCGGCTGGCGAGGCCCCCACGCGAACGTTCTCCAGCCGCAGCTCGGAGGCCGGAGCCACGGTGAGCACCGACTGGTCGCGGAAGGCCAGCACTGCGCTCGATCCGCCCGCCGTGCGAACCGTCTCGCCCTCGAACAGGGCGGCATCCAGCGCCAGTGCGCGGGTCGCACCCTTCTCGTCCACCGCCGAGGCCGAACCGTTCAGACGAACCACGCGGGCCACCACCCGCTCCTGCGCCAGACCGCGCGCAGCGCCTCCCGTCGCGCGCTGCTCGGCGGCACAGTCGCCCTGGCACAGGCGCGCGTCGAACTCCGTGCCGCGCACGCCGATGGTCGCGGTCCCGGTCTGCACCCGCATGCGGTCCGGTCCGGCCTTGCTGATCAGGCCCGAGACCGCCCGCAGGCCGCCGCGCAGCAGTTCCATCGCCAGGCTCTCGCTGCCTGCCTGCTGCGAGTAGCCGGTCACGTTGAAGCGGGTGTTCGGCCGCAGGCTCAGGCGCGTGCCGTCCTTGAGCGCAAGCTGCGCGAAGCCGCGCGCGCCGGTGCTGATCACCTCGCCGCGCACCAGCGGGTCACCCTGCACCAGGAAACGCGGCGTCTCGGTCCCGCGCTGCGCGGTGATCGCGCCCTGTGCGAACAGCACTTCACCGACTACTTCCTGTGCACCCGCGATCGGGGTGGCGGCGGTCGCTGCGGGCGACGCTGGCACGACGGTGCCCGGGGTCGCGGCCGGCTGTGCCCAGGCGGCTGCGGCCGACACGACAAGCACGAATGCCGCCGCCTCGACGAGGCGCGACAGGAGCCTGCCGCGAACGCCCCGATTCGCCGCCGGGCTGCCGCTGCCGGGTGTGACGCCGGCCGAAGGCAGGCAAACAGGGTCGCTGCAAAGCATCGTGGAGCTGTCGTGCCTCAGTTGCACAGCGCAGGCGGGCGTGGCCGCAGCAGCAGGATGGTCGTGCCCTCCTCGGTCGAGCCTTCCGCGGCCTCGGTGCTGCTGGCCCCGATCCGCCCGCCGGGGCCGCTCCCGCCGGCCGTGCTTCCACCGGCCCCGGCGCCCGATCCGGATTGACCGATGCCGACCATGATCAGGCTGCCCGGATCGATCGGCGGCTGCGTGGCCGGCGGCTGCTGCCCTTCGGGCAGTCCGTTGAAGGAAACGCGCAGGCTCTCCGCCCGCACCGCCGGAATACCGTCGGCGTACAGGCCGCTGCCACTGGCCTCGTGATAGACGCTGTCACTCACCCCGGCCACGGAGAATCCCCCGGGTGGACTCCCGCGAAGGTCGAGGTAGATCGTGGTGGGCACGGTCGCGTTCACCCGCGCGTAGGCATCGAACCCGGTACCCGGGAGCAGCGCAAGACTGCCGCCTCCGGTCAGCGTCAGGAACACGTCGGGGTTGCCATTGATCTGTGCGGACGCGTAGGGGCCGGATCCGCCGGCCAGCGTGAGGCCACGGGCGGTCAGGATGAACTCGCCAGCCCCGTTCGCGATCACCGCGGAGGCGCCCGTCGAACTTCCGCCCCGGATCTGGGCCGGACCACTGGCCGCGATACCGAGATCGCTGCTCGCGAAGATGCCCGACGGCGCTTCCGAGGCCAGCACGTTCAGCGAACCCGTCAGGATGATCGCGGTCTCCCCCGCGTAGAGGAAGGTATCCTCGACGTTCAGCCGTTCGCCCGCCGTCGCCAGCAGGTGACTGCCGGCGCTCACGGTGGAGCGTGCGATCAGATCCCGGCCCGCGTCCAGCGCGACCATGCCGCTCGAGTCGATCTGCGCATCGATGCGAAGATCGCGCCCCGCGCTGATGTCCACGGGACCCGAGGCGCTCAGCGGCGCGTTGATCCTCACATCCGAGGTCGAGCCGGCTGCGCCCACGACCAGGGATCCGGTCGAGGCCGATACCGCCCGATCGATCTGCACATGGCCA
>JBIPNU010000470.1:0-2897 GCA_044370615.1 Burkholderiales bacterium | reverse complement strand
GCGAGATCCGCGCGCTTTCCCACGCGCTCAATGCGGCCTCGCTGCGTCTCGCCGACCAGCAGCGCCGGGCCGAGACGACCGAGGGCGAACTGCGTGCCCTCACCAGCAACCTGCCGGGCGTGGTGTATCGCTGCCGGGCCGATGGCAGCTGGACGATGGAACACCTGTCGCCCGACTTCGAGCGCCTGACCGGTTTCTCCGCCGACGAGATCGTCGGCGACCGGGTATTCAGCTACCGCGACGTGATGCACCCGGAGGATATCGACAAGGCCCTGCCCCTGGTCTCCTCGGCCGTCGCGCAGCGCCGCCCGTTCGCCGCGCAGTACCGGCTGCGCGCGCGAGACGGCTCCACCCGCTGGGTGCTCGACAAGGGACAGGCGGTGTTCGACGAGCACGGCACGCCCCTGTACCTCACCGGCGTGATCATCAACGACACCGCGCGCCGCATCGCGATGGAGGAGCTCGCGCGCAGCGAGGTCAAGCACCGCCGCCTCCTGGAGAACCTGTCGGAGGTGGTCTGGCAGACCGACCTCGACGGCCGGCTGATCTTCGTGAACCGTGCGTGGCGCGAGGTCGCGGGCAGCTCGCCCGAGCAGGTGGCGCGCAGCCGCCTGTTCGATCACCTGGATGCCGCCGACCGTCCCGTGACCGAGCTCGCCTGGCGACGGCTGCTCGCGGGCGAGGACTCGTCGGTCCACTGGAAGGCGCGCGTGCTCACCGCGGCCGGCGACGCCCGCTGGGCCGAATTCACCGCCAGCCTGATCTCCGGCTCCGACGGCCTCGCCACCGGCGTGAGCGGCCTGCTCACCGACATCCACGAACGCACCCTGCTCGACGCGCGCATCCGCGAGGGCGAGGAGCGGCTGCAACTCGCGGTGCAGAGCACGCGACTGGGCCTGTGGGACTGGGACATCGCCTCCGGCCGCGTCCACTTCAACGACTACTGCAGCTCGATGCTCGGCTACGCGCCCGGCGAACTGTCGCCGGGCGTCGCCACGCTGCGCGCGCTGGCCCACCCCGAGGACCGCGCAGCGATCGACGCGGCCATGGCCGCCCACCTCGCGAACGCCGCCATACCCTACGCGATCGAGTGCCGGATGCGCGCGCGGGACGGTCGCTGGCGGTGGATCCTCTCGCAGGGCCAGGTGGTGAGCCGGGATGCCTCGGGCTCGCCGCTGCGCATGATCGGCACCCACCTCGACATCACCGAGCGCCACGAGACGGAGGCGCGCGCGCGCCAGCTCGCGCAGGTGGTCGACCAGGCCTCGGACGCGATCGTGGTGTCCGATCTGCAGGGCCGGCTGATCGCCTGGAACCGGGGCGCCGAACTGCTCTACGGCCACCCCGCGACCGAGGCCATCGGGCGCGATGCGCGCGAGCTGCTCGGCCTGGAGGCCGAGCGCGCCGGCAGCGGCGAGCGGCTGGCCGTGGCGGGTCGGCGCCGGCGCGACGGCAGCCGCGTCGACGTCGAGGAGTCGACCTCGCCACTGCTCGACGCCTCGGGCCGGCTGGTGGGCGAGATCCGGGTCGCGCGCGACATCTCCGAGCGACTGCGCGTGCAGGGCGAACTGCAGCGCGCGAAGGACAAGGCCGAGGCGGCCGATCGCGCCAAGGGCGAGTTCCTGGCCAACGTCAGCCACGAGATACGCACGCCGATGAACGGCATCATCGGGATGACCGAACTCGCGCTCGACACGCGGCTGGATCCCGAGCAGCGCGACTACCTGCAGACCGTGCGCCGCTCGGCCGAGAACCTGCTGCAGGTGATCAACGACATCCTCGACTACTCGAAGATCGACGCCGGGCGCATGGCGATCGAGACGGTCGGCTTCTCGCTGCGCCAGGTGCTCTCGGACGCGGTCAATGCGGTGAGCGCGCACGCGCGCGAGAAGTCGCTGCGACTCATCGTCGACGTCCAGCCGGGCCTGCCCGACGCGCTGCTCGGCGATCCTCTGCGCATCCGCCAGGTGCTGCTCAACCTGCTCGGCAACGCGGTGAAGTTCACCGAGCGCGGCGAGATCGTCCTGCGCGCCGAGCGCGCGGGTGACCCGCACGGCCCCGGGGTTCGCCTGTCGGTCCACGACACCGGCATCGGCATCGCGGCGGAGAAGCTTCGGCTCATCTTCGAGCCCTTCTCCCAGGCCGACGCGTCGACCACGCGCCGCTACGGGGGAACCGGGCTCGGCCTGTCGATCACCCGCCAGCTGGCGGCCCTGATGGGCGGACAGCTGTCGGTGCAGAGCACGCCGGGCCGCGGCAGCACCTTCGCCCTGACCCTGGCGCTGCCGGCCGACCCCGAGGCGCCGGCCGCCGAGCCCTCGCGGCGCGTCGATGCGGCCCGGGGCCTGCGCGTGCTGCTGCTCGACCCCAGCGACAGCAGCCGCGAGGCCTTCTCGCACCTGCTCGAGCACTGGGGCGCGCAGGTCGAGGCCTTCGCGCTGCCCGAGCAGGCGCAGGCGATGGCCGCGGACGCGGCAGCCCTTGAGCGTCGCTTCGACCTCGCGATCCTGCACGTGGCGGAGATCGACCCCGAGGCCCTGTCGAGCCTCGGCGACTGGCTGGGCGAGCGTCTCGAGCGGGTGATCGTCGCGGCACCCGGCGCGCCGCGGGCGAGCGATCCGGTCTGGAGCGGGCTACGCGCGCGGGCGGTGCTGGTGGCACCGGTCACGGCCTCGGCTCTCCACGATGCGATCGCCGGGCTGCTCGCCCCCGCCGAGCCTGCGGCCGAGGCGCCCGCCCGTGCCGCACCGGGCGCGCCGGCGCCCGTCGGGGCGTCGCGCGCGCTCGAGGTGCTGGTCGCCGAGGACAACCCGGTCAACCAGCACCTGGCCGCCACCCTGCTCGAAAAGGCGGGGCACAGGGTCAGCGTGGTCTCCGATGGTGCCGCGGCGGTGGAA
>JBIPNU010000469.1:0-2898 GCA_044370615.1 Burkholderiales bacterium | reverse complement strand
TGAGCAGCGCGCCGCCGAGCAGCGCGGCGGCGACCGACCCCGGCATGTTCAGGGCGGGCTGCCGTCGGGCGAGCCGCAGCGGGGCGATCGCGCGATCGGGCCGACGGGACTGCAGATGCGGGCGACGAGCGATCCCGGGGAAGGTCGAGGGCGTCATGGGGCGGGGACGGGGGAGGACAGGGGGGGGCGGCAGGAGCGCGGGGACGGACGCGCGCAGGTGGGGCCGCGCGAGCGCCGTGGGCGCGACTGCGGTAGGCTGAAGCATCGATTGTCCCGCATTCCCGGAGCCGCCACATGCCGCCTGCAGACGATTACAGCCTCGACACGCTCGCCATCCGGACCGGCATCCACCGCAGCCAGTTCGGCGAGCACTCCGAGGCGATGTACCTGACCTCCAGCTTCGTGTTCGACAGCGCGGCGCGCGCAGCCGAGGCGTTCCAGAAGGGCATCGACGGGCAGAACGTCTACTCCCGGTTCACCAACCCGACCGTCACCGCCTTCGAGGAGCGTCTTGCCGCGCTCGAGGGGGCGGACTGCTGCGTCGCCACCGCCTCGGGCATGTCGGCCATCCTCGCGATCACCATGGCGCTGTTTCGCGCCGGAGACCACGTGGTGATCTCGCAGGGCGTGTTCGGCTCCACCGTGCAGCTGTTCCAGAATTTCTTCGAGAAGTTCGGCGTGCAGGTCGACTTCGTCCCGCCGACCGAGCCGCAGGCCTGGCAGCAGAAGGTGCGCCCGAACACGCGCATGTTCTTCGTCGAGACCCCGTCCAATCCGCTCACCGAGGTCTCGGACGTCGGTGCGCTCGCGCAGATCGCGCACCGTGCCGGCGCCGTGCTCATCGTCGACAACTGCTTCTGCTCGCCCGCGCTGCAGCGCCCCCTCGAACTGGGTGCGGATATCGTGATCCACTCGGCGACGAAGTACCTCGACGGGCAGGGCCGTGTGCTCGGCGGCGCGGTCGTCGGACGCCGCGAACTGATCCAGGGGCCGATGCTGCAGTTCATGCGCAACGCCGGTCCGTCGATGAGTCCGTTCAACGCGTGGGTGTGCCTGAAGGGCATGGAGACGCTGGGCATCCGCATGGAGGCGCACAGCGCCCGCGCGCTCGCGCTGGCGCAGTGGCTGGAGGGCCACCCGCGCATCGATCGGGTCTACTACCCCGGTCTGGCCTCGCATCCGCAGCACGCGCTCGCGATGCGGCAGCAGAAGACCGGCGGCGGCGTGGTGTCCTTCGACGTGAAGGGCGGACGCGAGGCCGCGTGGAAGGTGATCGACTCGACCCGCCTGCTGTCGATCACCGGCAACCTCGGGGACGTGAAGACCACGATCACCCACCCGGCCACCACCACGCACGGCCGCATCACGCAAGCCGCGCGCGACGCCGCCGGGATCGGCGAGGGGCTCGTCCGGGTGGCGGTCGGCCTCGAATCGGTCGAGGACATCCGGCGCGATCTCGCGCGCGGGCTGGATGCCTGAAGCGTCGGCCGGCACAGCGGCGTGAGCGCCGTCATCGTGGTGTAACGGCACGGATGGATCCTCGCAGCCCTGCCCGCTGCGAGGGCTCGTCATGAAAGCCCGCTCGTCCGGTTGTCGTCGCGCCTGCGCCACCGCCCTCATCGTCGCCAGCGGCGCGATGGTCGTGCTGCTCCACCCCTGTGCGCCTGCCATCGCGCAGGGGCAACCCGACCGCCCGGTACGGCTGGTGATCCCGCATCCGCCCGGGGGCGGAACCGACATCACGGCGCAGGCGATCGCTGGGCGCCTTGGCGAGGCGCTGCAGCAACCGGTCGTGCTCGAAAACCGGCCTGGCGCGACCGGCATGATCGGCCCATCGCATGTCGCGCGCAGTTCGCCTGGCGGGCAGACGGTCCTCTTCGGTGCCGCGAGCGAGATGGCGATCAACACCCGCCTGTATCGCAGGATGGCCTGCGATCGCCGCACCGACCTGGAACCGGTGAGCCTGATCGCGGTGTTCCCGCTCGTGCTCGTGTCGAGCGCGGGCCCCCGGCTCTCCCTGCGCGTGGTCCTTGATCGGGCACGAACCCAGCCGGGAACCGTCACCTGCGGGTCGATCGGGGCGGGCAGTCCCCAGCACCTCGCCGGCGAACGGCTTGCCCCAATGTCCAGGCCCAACCCCTCAGGTGGGAACAACCTCTCGACGCTTCGCTCCTAGTCGTCGTTCCAGAATCGGGCGGATCCGTCGGCCGCGACGGCGAGACCGACCGAGGTCGCATCCCAGTCCGGCAGCACCCAGCGCTCGCAGGCCCGGCCATCGACCCCCTGCGTCTGCAGGCCGGGGCGGTGCGTATGGCCATGGATCAGGCGGCGGCAGCCGTGCGCGCGCAGCAGGTCGACGACCGCCTGCGGCGTGACATCCATGATCTGTGCCGCCTTCAGCCGCTTGCCGGCTTCGCTCGCCGCGCGCAGGCGCGCTGCTTCGGCGCGCCGCTCGGCGAGCGGGCGCGCGAGGAAGCTGCGCTGCCACGCCGGGTCGCGCACCTGCGCGCGGAACGCGGCGTAGTCGCGATCCTCGGTGCACAGCGTGTCGCCGTGCGCGAGCACCGTGCGCTCGCCGGCGATCTCGACGACGGTCGGGTCGGGCAGCAGGCTTGCGCCGGCCGCGCGCGCGAACGCCTCCCCCAGCAGGAAGTCGCGGTTGCCGTGCATCAGCCGCACCGGCACCCCGCGGTCGGCGACCGCGCGCAGGGCTGCGGCCACCTGCGCGTGCATCGGTTCGGCGAGGTCGTCGTCGCCGATCCACGCATCGAACAGGTCGCCCAGCACGTAGAGCGCCCGGGCCTCGCGGGCGCGGCCCCGCAGCAGGTCGAGCAGCGCCGCGGTGGTGCCGGGGCGCTGCACCGAGAGATGCAGATCGGAGATGAGGAGCGTGTCGCC
>JBIPNU010000063.1:0-8565 GCA_044370615.1 Burkholderiales bacterium | reverse complement strand
CGCGCGGGCGCAGCCTGCCTGCGGCCGAGGCGCGCCTGCTGCTGCAGCATGTCACCGGCTCGACGGCCGCGCAGGTGATTGCCCATCCGGGCCGTCCGCTGGGACCGGTCGACCGACTGCGCTTCGAATCGCTGGTCGAACGGCGCGCCCGCGGCGAGCCGATCGCCTATCTCGTGGGCTGGCGGGAGTTCTTCGGCCGGCGCTTCGGCGTCGGGCCCGACGTGCTGATACCCCGGCCCGAGACCGAGGGCCTGGTCGAAGCGGCCCTGGCGCGGCTGCCCGCGGGCGAGCCGCGGTCGGTCCTCGACCTCGGAACCGGCAGCGGCTGCGTCGCGATCACGATCGCGCTCGAACGCCCCGGTGTCGAAGTCGTGGCCGTCGACGCCTCGGGCGATGCGCTGGCGGTCGCGCGCCGCAACGCGGCCATGCTCGATGGCCGCGTCGAGTTCGTCGAAAGCGACTGGCTGTCCGCCCTGGCCGGACGCCGCTTCGACATCATCGTGGCCAACCCACCCTACATCGCGGCCGGCGACCCGCATCTGGGGCAGGGCGACCTGCGCTTCGAACCGCGTCACGCGCTCACGCCTGGCGAGGATGGCCTCGCCGCGCTGGTCGCGATCGTCGCGCAGTCCACGCGCGCCCTCGGGCCGGGCGGCTGGCTGCTGCTCGAGCACGGCCACGATCAGTCGGCGGCCGTGCGCGCGGCGCTCGAGTTCCACCGCTACCGCGATGTGTTCAGCGATCGCGACCTGGCCGGGATCGAGCGCATCAGTGGCGGCCGCAGGGCGCCCCGCCGGCGCGCGCGCAGCGCCGACTGAGCCGGCCCGCCCCGCGGGCTACGCCTGCAGCCGCGCGCGCGCCTGCGCGAGCGCTTCGCGAACCGCCGAGGGTGCCGTGCCGCCGGGGTGGGCGCGGCTCGCGAGCGAGCCCTCCACCGTCAGCACCGCATGGACATCCTCGGCGATCGCCGGCGAGAACGCACGCAACTGCTCGAGCGGCAGGTCGGGGAGATCGCAACCGGCCCGCTCGGCGTACCGCACCGCGCGCGCGACGATCTCGTGCGCGTCGCGGAAGGGCACGCCGCGCCGCACGAGGTAGTCCGCGAGGTCGGTCGCGGTGGCGTAGCCCTGCGCGAGCGCCGCGCGCATCGCATCCGGGCGCACGCGGATGCCGCCCACCATGTCGGCGTAGATCGCCAGGGTCATGAGCAGCGTGTCGACGGTGTCGAACAGCGGCTCCTTGTCCTCCTGGTTGTCCTTGTTGTAGGCGAGCGGCTGGCCCTTCATCAGGGTGAGCAGGGCGATCAGGTGGCCGTTCACCCGCCCGACCTTGCCGCGGACGAGTTCCGGCACATCCGGGTTCTTCTTCTGCGGCATGATCGAGCTGCCGGTACAGAACCGGTCGGCGAGGTCGATGAAGCCGAAGCGGGGGCTCATCCACAGGATGAGTTCCTCGGACAGGCGCGACAGGTGGGTCATCACCAGCGCCGCGGCAGCGGTGAACTCGATCGCGAAGTCGCGGTCGGAGACCGCGTCGAGCGAATTGCGACAGATGTCCTCGAAGCCCAGTTCCCGCGCGACGCGGGCGCGGTCGATCGGGTAACTCGTGCCGGCGAGGGCGGCCGCGCCCAGCGGCAGCCGGTTCACGCGACGACGGCAGTCGGCGAAGCGCTCCCGGTCGCGGGCGAGCATCTCGAAGTAGGCGAGCAGGTGGTGCGCGAAGGACACCGGTTGCGCGACCTGCAGGTGGGTGAAGCCGGGCATCGCGGTCTCGACGTGCGCATCCGCGAGGCCGAGCAGCGCGGCCTGCAGGCCGCCCAGCCCCGCGTCGATCTCGTCGATTGCCGCGCGCAGCCACAGGCGCACATCGGTGGCGACCTGGTCGTTGCGCGAGCGGCCGGTGTGCAGCCGCTTGCCGGCATCGCCCACCAGTTCGGTCAGGCGTCGCTCGATATTCAGGTGCACATCCTCGAGCTCGATTTTCCACTCGAACCGGCCGGCCTGCACCTCCTCGAGGATGCTCGCCATGCCGCGCTCGATGTCGGCCACGTCGGTGGCCGACAGGATGCCGCAGGCACCGAGCATGCGCGCATGCGCGAGCGAGCCGCGGATATCGAACTCGGCAAGGCGATGGTCGAAGCCGACCGACGCGGTATAGCGCTTGACGAGTTCCGAGACGGGCTCGCTGAAGCGGCCCGACCAGCCGCCGGAGGTGGGAGCGGGCGAGGAGTTCGATGCAGTCATGGCGGCGGGTTCGTCCGGAATCGGGGCGTGTCGGCCGCCTTCGCGCATCGGGCGGTCGAGGTCGCGAGTCGCGGCGGTTGCCAGCAGCCACGCGGCCCGCCGACAATGCGCAATCATGGACCGATCCCCGAACAGTCCGGCCACGGCTCGTCCCGACCGCCGCGGCTCCGCGCGACCGCGATGAGTATAGGCGAATCCGCGCCGCCGCCCGGACTGCCCGCCCGCCGCCTGCCCGATTTCCGCAACCTGGGCGTGCTGCTGCGCATCCTGCTCGCCGCAAGCCTGCTCTCGGTCGCCGGCACGGTACTGCTGAGCCCCCGGCTCGAGCGGGTCGGCTGGGTACTGCTCGATGTCTGCGCGACGGTGCAACCGCCGCTGGTGCTGGTGCTGCTCGCGCTCGCCTGCAGCCAGCCCCTGCTCGACCGGCTGCGCTACGGGCTGGCGGCAGGCCTCGTGGTGGGCCTGGCGGGAGTCGCCGCCGGCGCATCGCGCTACGCCGGCGCGCTGCTGCTGGGCGGCGACACCCACGACCTGTGGCGGCACGCGCTGCTCGGCGGCCTGATGGCGGCAACGCTGCTCGGCTGGCTGGACCTGCGCAGCCGCGCGCTCTCGCCCGCCCTGATCGAAGCCCGGCTGCAGGCCCTGCAGGCCCGCATCCGTCCGCACTTCCTGTTCAACAGCCTGACCGCGGTGCTGTCGCTGATCCGCGCCGATCCGCGCCGCGCCGAGCAGGTGCTCGAGGACCTGGCCGACCTGTTCCGAGCGCTGATGGCCGACAGCCGGTCGCTCTCCACGCTCGGTCGCGAGATGGAGCTCGCGCGCCAGTACCTGGCGATCGAGTCGCTGCGGCTGGGCGATCGACTCCGGGTCGAGTGGTCGATCGACCGGATGCCGGCCGACGCGCGGATGCCGGCGATGATCCTCCAGCCCCTGCTCGAGAACGCGATCTACCACGGGGTCGAGCCGCTCGCCTCGCCCGGTACGGTCGAGGTCTCGGCAACCCGCGATTCCGACCGTATCATCGTGCGCATCGCCAATCCGGTACCTGCGGCCGGCGCGACCGAGCGCCGTCAGGGCAACCGAATCGCCATTGACAACATCCGCCAGCGGCTGCAACTGCACTTCGACGCCGAGGCGAGCCTGCGCCATTCGGTCGCCGGCGGGCGCTACGAAGTGATCCTCGGCCTGCCCTACACCACCCGCGACCGCGAGACGCGGGATACCCGGAGCCCTTCATGAACTCCGCCACCGACCCGGCGCTGCGCGTGGTGATCGTCGACGACGAGGCACCGGCACGCGCGCGCCTGCGCGACCTGCTGGAGGACTGCAGGCCGCAGGTGCCGCACGAACTCGTGGGCGAGGCCGCCAGCGGACGGGAGGCGCTCGAACTGCTGCAGTCGACCGGCGCGAACCTGGCGCTGCTCGACGTGCGCATGCCGGAGATGGACGGGCTGGAACTCGCCGGCCACCTGTCGATGCTGCCGCAGCCGCCGGCGATCGTGTTCGTCACCGCCTACGACGAGTTCGCGGTCCGCGCCTTCGACCTGCACGCAGTCGACTACCTGATGAAGCCGGTGCGTGCCTCCCGGCTGGCCGAGGCGCTGTCGCGGGCTCGGCACAGCGTCCCGCTGCAGGCCGCTCAGGCCCGCGCGCTGGCCGGAGCCCCGCGCCGCCAACTCTCGGTCACCGAAGGCGGACGCGTCCACCTGGTCCCGGTGGACGATGTCCTCTACTTCAAGGCTGAACTGAAGTACGTGACGATCCGCACCCCGCAGCGCGAATACCTGGTCGAGGACTCGCTGATGCAGCTCGAACAGGAGTTCGGCGACCGTTTCGTGCGCATCCATCGCAACTGCCTGGTCGCCCGCGCGGCGATCACCGGCTTCGAGCGCCTGGGCGGCGGCGCGGTCGAGACGCACTGGGTGGCCGTGCTGCGCGGCGTGCCGGAGAAACTCGCGATCTCGCGCCGCCAGCAGCACGTGGTACGCGACTTCGCGCGCTGAGGGCGGGGCACCCCGCCACCGGCGCAGCCCCGGTCGCTCCGCGCGCGACCCGCGCGGATGCGCGAGTCGTCGCTTGCGACCGACCACACCGCGCGGACGCGATGCACCGGACCGCTCACGGCCGGCGAGGCATCCGGAACGGCAGCAGGAACTGGACGGCGGGGGACACCAGGCGTCCGACATGCAGGGTCTCGTGCATGCAGACCCGCTCCGCGCCCAGCAGGTTCGCGCGCGCGACCGACCGCACGTAGAACGGAGTGTCCTCGAGCGTGCGGTCGATACGAGCCGGCGTGCCGGGCTCGTTGCGCTGGTGACGCGCGATTCCCCAGGCGCTGCGTGCGAGTCGCTGGCGCGGGGGTGCATCGAAGGGTTCGACCACTCCGTCGGGGCGATAGCGCAGCGCGACGATCCGATCGGCGGCCTCGCGCTGCCGTACGTCGTAGATCACCGCGCAACTGCCGTCGCCGAGTTCCGCACGCGACCAGTCCCAGCCCGCGAACGGCCGATCCACCGGCTCCGCCCCCTCGTTGCTGTCGAGGTAGGCCTGTCCGCTCCAGCGCAGCGCCGGGCTGTGCAGCTCCACCTCGACCCGCGCGACCGGCGCGATCGGCCCCCACCAGTGCCGACCGCCGTCGTCCAGGGCATCGATCCGGCGAAACAGTTGCCGCGGGTGGATGCGGACCCGGCCACGCACCCGTCGGGGCAGCGGCAGCGCGACCTCGTCGATGTCCACCACCAGGCTCGAACCGTCCCAGCGCAGTTCGCTCGGACCCACGGCAAACGCGTCGCGGCTGCGGTGGACACTGGCAGCCGGCCGCTCGGTCATCGTCCAGCGCCGCGCCGGCCCGTACAGGGCCACGTTGAGCGCGCAGTGCTCGCCAGGGTCGCCCGCGCCGCGTGCGAGCGCCCGCCGGTAGTACGGCGAGAACACGCTGCCGACGAACGCGATCAGGGTGAGGCCGTGCCGGCCGTCGTCGGAGAGGGCGTCGACATACCACCAGAGGTAGCCACCGCGCACGACCGGCGGGTCGAACCGAGGCTCGCCATCAGCGCCGCGGCCGCAAGCCGGCCCGACATCGCCGCCATCGGCACGCCCGGACCCGGGTGCACGCTGCCTCCCGCCAGGAACAGGCCCGGGATCGCGCAGGTCGATCCCGGCCGACGGAACTGCATCATCCACCCGTGGGTCGCCTGCCCGTAGAGCGCTCCACCCGTGGCCGGGAACAGGCGCGAGAAGTCCTGCGGCGTGGTGCGCACCGCCGGTGCCCGGGGCTCGACCTCGAGTCCACAGCGCGAGAGCAGGGCGAGCATCCGGTGTTCGCATCGTTCGATCTCCGGCAACGAGAGGGAGTCCCGATCGCCGTCGGGGGGGGCATTGACCAGACAGAGCAGCCGCTCGCGGCCCTGTGGCGGCGGCCGGTCCGGGGCACGATCCTGGGCGCAGACATAGACGGTGCCTGCGCGCGGCAGGCGACGGGCGCGGAACACGTCGTCGAATTCCGAAGCGTAGTCCCGGTCGAAGAACACGCTGTGCATGTCGAGCGGGAAGCCGCGCGTACCCGCGTGCATCGACCAGGTCACCGCGGAGAGCGAGCGCGCGGCGCGCGGCACGGCGGGAACCGCGCGGCGAACCTCGTCACCGAGCAGGCCGCCGGCCAGCGCACCGGCATCGCCGTTGAACACCACCGCGTCGGCCAAGACCCGCTCGCCATCGCCCAACTCGACGCCGCAGGCGCGGCCCGCGCTCACGAGCAGCCGGCTCACCTCGGCGCCGTAGCGCACCTGGACACCGCGCTCCGTCGCGAGCGTGGCGAGGGCACGGGCCACCGCGTGCATGCCACCCTCGACTGCCCACACGCCATCCATCTCGACGCGTGCAATCAGCATCAGGGTGGCCGGCGCGTGCCAGGGCGAGGCGCCGCAGTAGGTCGCGTAGCGCGCGAACAGCTGGCGCAGGCGCGGGTCGCGCAGTTCCCGCCCCAGGGCCGACCAGAGGCTCGCGAACGGCCCGAGTCTGGCGAGCGCAGCGAGCCCGCGCAGGCCCAGCCCGCGGGTCATGCCGAGCAGATCGGGGCGCTGCGCGCGGATGTAGGGGCCCTCGAGCCGCCGGTACAGTTCGCCCGCGTGCGCGCGAAACCGCGCGAAGCGCCGCGCCTCGGCCGCGCCGGCGAACTCGCCCACCGCGTCCAGCGCCCGGGCGGGGTCGGCGTGGAGATCGAAGCGCCCGCCCTCGGACCACGCGTGACGGGCGAGGACGGAAAGCGGCGTCAGCCGGAGCCGGTCCTCGAGCGATACCCCGGCCCGGTCGAACACCTCCTCGAGGATCCAGCGCAACGTGAACACGGTCGGGCCCGAGTCGATGCCGGCCCCATCGACCTCGACACGCCGCATCTTTCCGCCCGGCGCGTCGGCGCGCTCGAGCAGCGTGACCGCGACCCCGCTCACCGCCAGTTCGACGGCGGCGACCAGTCCGCCCACCCCTGCGCCCACCACCACCACATGGCGCTCGCGCGGCGCGCGTCCGCCGTCAGCCAAGGCGCACCCCGCGCCAGATGCCCTGAAGGTCTTCGACCACGAACCGCGCGAACATCGATTCCGAGAACAGCCCGTGCTCGCGCGCGGCTTCGATCGCCGCGCGGTGCGCGCCGCCGTGGGCCCAGGCGGTCATCGCCTCGACGCTGTCCCACACGCTGAAAGTCGCCTGGCGAAGCAGCGGTGCCTCGCCCAGCCCGACGGCCAGTCGGCAGCCCGGCGCTCCGGCGAGCGCCTGCTGGGACGCCGGCGCATGCCGCCAGAAGCGGGCCGCCCGTCCGGGACGAATCGATGCGCGGGTGAGCGCCGCGATCGGTCCGCGTTCCGGCGCGGCCGCGCCGGGCTCGAAGCGTGTCCCTGCCCAGCTGCCGCGACAGGAGCTCACGCGCAGCGTCACCTGCGCGAACTCGCGCGCATGCTCGCGGTAGGCCTGCACCAGGGCAGACTGCACGAACCGCTCGGCCGCGGGCGCATCGCTCAGCACGCAGAACAGCCCCTGGCGGGAGCCACTGGGACGCAGCCCGAAGCCGCCTTCGTGGCCGCTGCCCAGGACCTTCGCGAAACACACCCCTGGCTCGGCGCGCGCGGCGCGACGTCCGGTGACGAACCGGATCCAGCCCCACAGGCGCGCGTGCGGCGCGATGTCGGCCAGCAGCAGCACGACCCGTGCATCGGCGGCGATCGTGCGCTCGATGCTGCGCGAGGCACCGGGGACCGCGACGGGCGGATCCTCGACCGCCGGCCGGCCTGCGGCCCGCAGCGCGAGCCCGCGGCCGGCCGGGGGCGCGTTCACCGCGCGGCCTGCCGTGCGCGCTGTGCCGGTGCCGGCGCGGCTGCCTGCGCCCGGGTCAGGCCCGGGTAGTCGCGCGCCATCTGCGCACCGTACAGCGGCTTGTAGGCTCCCTGGTGACAGGTGCCGCAGGCGACCTTGGCCACGTCTCCCAGCGCGCCCTTCTCGCTCGCCGGGAACACCGGGTGCAGCGGCTCGATGTACGTGCTGTTGATCTGACGCGCCATGCGGATGCCGTGCCAGGCGGTCGTGCGCTGCGGCGGCGAGCCTTCCCACTTCCCGAAGTTCTGCGTGTTGTGGCAGTAGGTGCAGTTCACGCCGAGACCGGTCGACATGTGCATCATCAGCGCGTACGTGAACTCGGCCTGCTTGATCGACTGGCGGTTGCCGGTCGGCAGCGCGGTCGTGCCGTTCACCCGGATGTTCTGCCCTTCCAGCAGGTACTCGGCGAGCGCGTTGTACGGCAGCGAGCCGTTCACGCCGGTCCCCACCGCCTTGTTCTGCCCGGCGTCATCGCCCATCATCCGCGAGGCCTGGAGCGCCTGCGGCGCGCGGAACCACGTCTGCGCCGGATTCGCCTGGCCGCGGTGGCAGGTGTAGCAGGTCACCCCGGTGTCCCCGACGTGCGACGTCCACTGGGTGTTGATCGCCTGCGTCATCTGCAGCATGCGACGCGCCACCACCTTCTGGTACTTGGTGTCGGCCTCGAAGCCCTCGCCCGGCGCATGGCAGTAGGTGCACTGCTGGGCAGGCGCGAGCCAGCTGCTGATCGCCACCATCGTGCGGTTGAACTCGGCCACCGAGAGGTCGCCCAGCACCTGCACGTTCTTGTAGACATCCCTCGCCTTCGGACCTTCGGCCGGCGCCGCGGGCTGAGGCTCCGGCGCGACGTTCTGGTAGGTCTGCGGGATCAGCGTGCGCGGGTTGTAGACCAGCTCCATGCCGGTTCCGCGGAAGCCGCGCTGGACCACATCGACCGGCGGGCGCTCGCAGCCGG
>JBIPNU010000468.1:0-2902 GCA_044370615.1 Burkholderiales bacterium | reverse complement strand
CGTCCGCCGCCGAGGGGCGATCGGGGTGGTCGGTCGGCGGCGTGCCCGCTCCGGGGGTGCGCCCCCGCGCGCCTCAGGCGGCCAGTCGCGCCCCCAGGTCGTCGATGAAGCGCTCGCAGCGGGCGACCTGTTCCAGCGACACCCACTCGTCGGGCTTGTGGGCCTGCTCGATCGAGCCCGGGCCGCAGATCACCGACGGGATGCCCACCTCCTGGAACAGGCCCGCCTCGGTGCCGTAGGACACCCGCCCGGTGTCCGACAGGCCGGAGAGCGCGCGCGCAAGGCCGACCACCGGCGCGTGATCCGGGGCATCCAGCCCGGGGATCGAGGACAGGCACTCCCAGCTGAACCCCGCGCCGGGATGCACCCGGCGCATCTCGGGCAGCAGCACCTCCTCCGCATGGCGCCGCACCTCGGCGAAGAGCGCGTCCGGATCCTCGCCCGGAAGGTAGCGGAACTCGAAATCGAACACGCACTCGTGCGGCACGATGTTGAGCTGGGTGCCCCCGCGGATCACGCCGGTGTGCACGGTGGTGTGCGGGACGTCGTAGGCCTCGATGAAGGGACCGCGATCGCGGAAGCGTCGCTGCATCGCCTTGAGGAAGGCAACCACCTCGCAGGCGGCCTCCACCGCGTTGACGCCCTGCGGCGCGTAGGCCGAATGCGAGGCGTGCCCCTGGACCCGGCAGCGCCAGGAGTGCTTGCCCTTGTGGGCGACCACCGGTCGCATCAGCGTGGGTTCGCCGACGATGCAGGCCGAGGGCTGCACGCCCGCGGCCACGATGTCGGCGATCAGCCGGCGCACGCCGATGCAGCCGATCTCCTCGTCGTAGGAGAACGCAAGATGCAGCGGCGCGCGCAGCCCGCGCCCGAGCAGGCCGGGCAGCCGTGCCATCACCACCGCGACGAAGCTCTTCATGTCCGAGGTCCCGCGCCCGTAGAGGCGCCCGTCGGCTTCGACCAGCCGGAACGGATCGCGCGTCCACGGTTGCCCTTCCACCGGCACCACGTCGGTATGCCCGGAGAGCACCAGCCCGCCGGCTCCGGTCGGACCGAGCGTGGCGAACAGGTTGGCCTTGCGCCGGTCGTCGTCGAAGGTGAGCCGGGTTCGCGCGTCGTACGCCTGCAGGCGGTCGCGCAGGTCGTGGATGAGGTCGAGGTTGGAGTCGCGGCTGGTCGTGGGATAGGCGACCAGCCGGTCGATCATCGCGATCGTGTCCGGGGAGGGTCGATCGGCGGCAGTGGCTTCGGACATCGGCGGGGGCTCGGAGGGGACACCGGCGCGGCCGCGGGCTGCGGCGCTGCCGGTGCGCGCCGGAGGGACGCGGCGCGCGCGGCGCGCTGGCAATCGTGCCGGCCCGGCCAGCTTAGGCGGGCCGGCTCCGCGGTGTCAAACCGGCCCCGTCGGCGGCGGCCGGCAGCCGGCCTTCCGGTATGCTGGACCATCCCCATTCCGGAGGATCGACCATGCCGTGCGCTGCGCCCCGCGCGTGCCCTTGCGCGCCATCGGCCACACCGCCCGCCGCCCGCCGCGCGGCCGGCGGCCGTCCTGCCCGGGCGCCCGCCGGGCGGTGCGCCCGGGCGCTCGTCCCTGCGCCCGCGCAGCGGCGTGCCGGTGCGCTGCTTGCTGCGGTCGCCGCGCTCGCCTGCATGCTGCTGGCCGCGACCGGTCCGTCGCCGGTGCGGGCACAGGAGATCCAGGTCGGCCTGTCGGCGGCGGTGACGTCGATGGATCCGCACTTCCACAACCTGTCGCCGAACAACAACGTGATGGAGCACCTGTACGACACGCTGGTCGCCAAGGACGGCCAGTACCGCCTGCGGCCCGGCCTCGCGGAGTCGTGGCGCAGCGTGGACGAGCTCACCTGGGAGTTCCGGCTGCGACGCGGGGTGCGCTTCCACGACGGCTCGGAGTTCACCGCCGCCGACGTGGTCGCGACGCTGAACCGGGCACCCAACGTGCCGAAGAGTCCCTCCTCGTTCGGCATCTACACCCGTCAGATCGCCGAGGTGAAGGTGATCGATTCGCACACCCTGCGCGTTCGCACCCGCAGCCCGTACCCGCTGCTGCCCAACGACCTGTCGACGATCTACGTGATCCCGGCCCGCTTCGAGCGGGCGAGCACCGACGACTTCAACAGCGGACGCGCCGCGGTCGGCACCGGTCCGTGGCGGCTGGTCCGATGGCAGGCCGACGACCGCATCGAACTCGCCCGCAACGACGCCTACTGGGGCGGCAAGGCGCCCTGGGAGCGCGCGGTGCTGCGCATCATCCCGCGCGACCCCACCCGCGTGGCCGCGCTGCTCGCCGGCGAGGTACGGGCGATCGAGAACGTGCCCACCGCCGATCTCGCGCGACTGGCCACCCACCGCGAGGTGGTGCTGCACCGCACCACCTCCAACCGCTTCATCTACCTGCACATGGACAGCGCGCGCGACCGCTCGCCGTTCGTGGCCGACGCCGCCGGCCGCCCGCTGGAGCGCAATCCGCTGCGCGACGCCCGGGTTCGCCGCGCGATGTCGATGGCGATCAACCGCCAGGCGATCGCCGAGCGGGTGATGGACGGGGCGGCGGTGCCCACCGGCCAGCTGCTGCCCGCCGGCCTGTTCGGCTACGTGCCCGGCCTGCGCGCGCCTGCTCCGGATCCCGAAGGCGCACGCAAGCTGCTCGCGGAGGCTGGCTACCCGGACGGTTTCTCGGTCGTGCTGCACACGCCCAACGACCGCTACGTGAACGACGAGCAGGTCGCGCAGGCGGTGGCCGGCATGCTGAGCCGGGCAGGCATCCGTACCCGGGTGGAGGCGATGCCCTCGGCGGTGTTCTTCAGCCGCGGCAACAACCTCGAATTCAGCCTGATGCTCGCCGGAAGGGCTGCAGCCACCGGCGAGGCGTCCTCGTCGC
>JBIPNU010000467.1:0-2903 GCA_044370615.1 Burkholderiales bacterium | reverse complement strand
TCGCGCGTGAACGCTGGGGCCGCGCGAGTGGCCCCGCCCACCGCTGCTATTTCGTGCCACCGCCCGGAACGCCGGCCACCGGCCCGACCAGCGGCCTGCCGCCGGCGCTCGCGCACCGGGCGCCCACCGCCAGCGAGAGCGCGGCGGTGTTCGACCGCTTCGCCGTGGTGGTGGTGGCCGTCGCCGAACTCGAGTGGTTCCAGGTGCACTCGGTCGAGCGGCGACGCGCCCGCTTCCGCCCTGCCGACGGTGGCTGGGGCGTGCAGTGGCTCACGCCCTGACCGGCATCGCGCCGGAGCGACCGGCGATCAGCCGATCGGCTTGAAGCGGATGCGCTGCGGCTTGGCGGCCTCCTCGCCCAGGCGACGGCGCTTGTCGGCTTCGTACTCCTGGTAGTTGCCCGCGAAGAAGGTCCACTGGGAATCGCCTTCGGCGGCCAGGATGTGGGTCGCGATGCGGTCGAGGAACCAGCGGTCGTGCGAGATGCACAGCACGCAGCCGGCGAACTCGAGCAGCGCTTCCTCGAGCGCACGCAGGGTCTCCACGTCCAGGTCGTTCGACGGCTCGTCGAGCAGCAGCACGTTGCCGCCTTCCATCAGCGTCTGCGCGAGGTGCAGCCGGCCGCGCTCGCCCCCGGAGAGGGAGCCGACCTTCTTCTGCTGGTCCGGTCCCTTGAAGTTGAAGCGGCCGACGTAGGCGCGCGAGGGCATCTCGAAGCGCCCGACGGTGATGATGTCCGAGCCGTGGGAGATCGCCTCCCAGACCGTCTTGTCGTTCTCGAGCGAATCGCGCGACTGGTCGACATAGGCGAGCTGCACCGTGTGCCCGATCTTCACCGTGCCCGAGTCGGGTTGCTCGCGGCCGGTGATCATGCGAAACAGCGTGGACTTGCCCGCGCCGTTGGGCCCGATGATGCCCACGATCGCACCGGGCGGGATCTTGAACGACAGTCCGTCGATCAGCAGCCGGTCGCCATAGCCCTTGCTCACGTTGTCGAACTCGATCACCTCGTTGCCCAGTCGCTCGGCGACCGGGATGAAGATCTCCTGGGTCTCGTTGCGCTTCTGGTACTCGAAGGAGTTCAGCTCCTCGAAGCGCTGCAGTCGCGCCTTCGATTTCGCCTGGCGCCCCTTGGCGTTCTGGCGCACCCACTCCAGCTCCTTCTTGATGGCCTTCTGCCGCGCCGACTCGCTCGCCTCCTCGACCTTGAGCCGGTTCTCCTTCTGCTCGAGCCAGGAACTGTAGTTGCCCTTCCACGGGATGCCCTGGCCGCGGTCGAGTTCGAGGATCCACTCCGCGGCGTTGTCGAGGAAGTAGCGGTCATGGGTGACCGCCACCACGGTACCGGAGAACTTGGACAGGAACTGCTCGAGCCAGTCGACGCTCTCGGCATCGAGGTGGTTGGTCGGCTCGTCGAGCAGCAGCATGTCCGGCCTGGAGAGCAGCAGACGGCAGAGCGCGACGCGGCGCTTCTCTCCGCCGGACAGGGTGGCGATCTTCGCCTCCCAGGGCGGCAGGCGCAGCGCGTCGGCGGCGATCTCCATCTGGTGCTCCGCTCCCCCGGAACCGCCGCCGCCGGCGATCAGCGCCTCGAGCTGCGCCTGCTCCTCGGCCAGCTTGTCGAAGTCGGCGTCGGGTTCCGCGTAGGCGGCGTACACCTCGTCGAGGCGCCGGCGCGCGGCGTCGAGGTCGCCGAGACCTTCCTCGACCGCCTCGCGCACGGTCTTGTCCGGATCGATCCTCGGCTCCTGCTCGAGGAAGCCGATCTTCAGGCCGGCCATCGGCGTGGCCTCGCCTTCGATCTCGGTGTCCACGCCGGCCATGATGCGCAGCAGCGTGGACTTGCCCGAGCCGTTCAGGCCGAGCACGCCGATCTTGGCGCCGGGGAAGAACGA
Organism: Burkholderiales bacterium; assembly: GCA_044370615.1. Classification (GTDB taxonomy): domain Bacteria; phylum Pseudomonadota; class Gammaproteobacteria; order Burkholderiales; family CAIKXV01; genus CAIKXV01. Next base: position 1,008 of record JBIPNU010000467.1, on the reverse strand, counting down.
CAGCGAGATGTTCTTCAGGATCTCGCGCTTCGGGGGGACGATCTTGCCCACCCCGTGCATCGTGTAGACGTACTGGGCCATTGGGTGCTCGGCTTGGATACTCGAAGGGAATGCCCGGATTTTCGCACGCCGCGACCGCTCGCAGCCGTGCCAGCCGCGCGGATCGCGGGCAGGCCGACCACCGGACGGGAGTGCCCGCGCGACCGGACCCCGGCCGCCCGCAGGCCTGTCCGCGCCCGGATCCGGACCGACCGGGCGCGAGGGTGCCCTGCGCGGGTTTCGCGTGAGGTCAGGCCTGCTGGAGCTTGTCCTGCACCCGCTGGTCGAACCGCGCGACGTTCACCACGACGCGGTCGTGCGTCCCGTCGCCGATGAGTTCGCGCTCGTCGCGCGCCTCGACCCGGAACGTGACCAGCCGCCCCTGCACCTGCACCACCTCGGCAGTCGCCACCACGCGCATGCCGACCGGCGTGGCCGCCACGTGCCGGATATCGAGGCGGGTGCCGAGGCTCTGGTGTCCTTCCGGCAGGAAGCGCTCGGCTGCGTCGAGCGCCGCGGCCTCCATCAGGTTGACCATCACCGGGGTGGCGAGCACTTCCACCTTGCCCGATCCCACGTTGGGCGCGGTGTGTTCATGGGCGACGACGATTTCGCTGCGACCGCTGCTGCCGATCGGGACCTGGACTTCGAGTGCCATCGATCTGTCTCCTGGTTCGGCGCGAACGGGCATGGGGACAGGCCCGGCGGATCCGACCGAATGGTAGTCCCGTCCTCCGGCGGGCCGGCCGCAGGCATCCGCTGACGAGGCGAGGGGCGCCCTGGATCGCGGGGGCGCGGGACAGGCGGCACCGCGAGGAGTATCCTGACCGCGCCATGCGCGGCCCTCGCGCGGCGAGACCGGCGCCCGCGGGCCGTCCGGGATTCCTCGCCTCGCGCAGGCCGGACCGTGGCGGGCGACCGGTCGCCGCGCGGGCAGGCCTGCCCGGCCCGGACGCCTGCGCCTCGACC
>JBIPNU010000466.1:0-2907 GCA_044370615.1 Burkholderiales bacterium | reverse complement strand
CTGAGCCCCCAGGCCCTGGGTCCTGGGCCGCAAGACTCGAGTGGAATCGGGCGGACGGGCGGCCGGCCGCGCGCGCGTCCCGCGCGACGAGCAACCCGCACGGCACCTTGCGGACGCGGCGGGAGGTCCGGCTGGCCGATGCAGCGAAGTCAGGGAGGAGGCGTCGGGCCGCAGGTCCGACGCCGGGGGACATGAGCGGAATCGGCCAGCCGGGCCTGCCGCCGCGCGCGCGTCCCGAGCGGGGACGGGCGTATCCGCGCGGCTCCCGTCCTGCCCCGGTCAGCGGCCCTGCAACGCCGCCGGGTTGAGCAGGTTGGGCGGCGTCTCGCCGCGCAGGGCGGCCAGCGCGTTGCGGGCGGCCAGCATCGCCATCGCTCGTCGGGTCGCGACCGAGGAGCTGGCGATATGCGGCGACAGCACCACGTTGTCGAGATCGAGGAAGCGTCGGTCGAACGCAGGCTCGCCCTCGAACACGTCGAGCGCAGCGCCGGCAATGCGGCGCGAGGCCAACGCCGCAATCAGTGCCGAGTCGTCGACCACGCCACCGCGCGCGGTGTTGATCAGGAAAGCCGAGGATTTCATCCGGGCCAGCTCGTCCGCACCGATCAGGTGGTGGGTGGCTGGAGAGTACGGCACCATCAGCAGCACGAAATCCGCCTGCGCGAGCAGCGCCGCCTGATCGACCCAGCGCGCGCCCAGCGCCTGCTCGGTCGACTCGGGCAGGCGGGTGCGATTGCAGTAGAGCACGTTCATGCGAAACCCCGCCGCACGGCGGGCGATCGCCTGGCCGATCCGCCCCATGCCGACGATGCCCAGCGTCGCCCCGTGCACGTCGGATCCGGCGAGCTGCTTCAGTTGCCAGCCCAGCCAGCGGCCTTCGCGCAGGTAGCGCTCGGCCTCGGTCAGGCGGCGCGCGACGCCCAGCAGCAGCGCCCAGGCGAAGTCGGCCGTGGTCTCGTCGAGCACGCCGGGCGTGTTGGTGGCGAGCACGCCGCGCGCGGTGCACGCGGCCAGGTCGATGTTGTTGTGGCCCACCGCGATGTTGGCCACCACCCGCAGCCGGGGTGCGGCCTGGAGCAGCGTCGCATCGATGCGGTCGGTGAGCGCGCACACCAGTGCATCGGCACCGGCCGCGCGTTCGGCCAGCTGCGCCGGCGCGAGCGGGGTGTCGTCCGGGTTGTCGACCACGTCGGCCTGCTCGCGCAGCAGGCCGATCACGTCATCGAAGACCTCGCGAGTCACCACGACCGTCGGTCGGCTCATCGTGCCCCCTGCCGCCATCGCGATGCCGGCTGGATCATTTGTAGAGGTACTGCGGCAGCCACAGGCCGATCCCCGGGAACTCGTAGAGCATCCACATCGCGAATACCTGGATCGCCATGAACGGCATCATGCCCGCGAAGATCTGGTTGAGCGTCACGTGCGGCGGCGCCACGCCCTTGAGGTAGAAGGCCGCCATCGCCACCGGCGGCGACAGGAACGCGGTCTGCAGGTTGAGCGCGACGATCAGCCCGAAGAACAGCGGGTCGATCTGGAAGTGCTCGAGCAGCGGGATGAAGATCGGCATGAAGATCACGATGATCTCGGTCCACTCCAGCGGCCAGCCGAGCAGGAAGATGATCGCCTGCGACAGCAGCATGAACTGGATCGGCGAGAGATCGAGCGACAGCACCCAGCGCTCGATCAGTTCCTGCCCACCGAGCAGCGCGAAGGTGGCCGAGAACAGCGCCGAGCCCACGAACAGCCAGCACACCATCGCGGTGGTGCGCGCGGTGAGGAACACCGACTCCTTGAGCCGCGTGAAGGTGAGCTGCCGGTAGGCGACCGCAAGCAGCAACCCGCCCACCGAGCCCATCGCGGCCGCCTCCGAGGGCGTGGCCAGGCCGAACACGATGGTGCCCAGCACCGCCAGGATCAGCACCGCGAGCGGGAAGAACGAGGTGGCCAGGTCCCACAGGATGTCGAAGCGCTGGAAGTCGAGCCTCCAGTAGTAGGCGAGCAGCAACGCCCCCAGCAGGAGCGCGATGCCGGAGAACCAGTAGAGGAACAGGCCCATGTCGCGTGGCGCCGCCTCCGCGACCGGCTCGTCGCCACCCAGCGCCACCGGGGCATCGCTGCCACTGGGCGCATCCGCCGGCGGCGCGCCGCTGCCCAGCTCCTGGGGGGCGTCACCGGCGGCGGCTGCGCCCAGCTCCTGCGGCGTGCCACCGCCCAGTTCCCGAGGCCCGTCGGCCGCCTGGGCACCCGCCGCTGCCTGGGGCGCGTCGGCGACGGTGGCCGCGGCGGGCTGCGCCGTCGCCGTCGCGGCCGGCCGCGACGACTGGCCGACCCCGTCGAGGGTGGCGAAGTGATGGATGAAGGCCAGCACCGCGAGATAGATCAGCAGCGGGATCGTGAGCCCGATGACTGCCTTCGCCACCGGCACGAACGGTATCGCGCGAGCCTCGCGGCCGATCCCCACGCGCGCGAGTGCCACGCGGACGAAACCGCCCAGCACGGTGAGCGTGAAATTGCGCCGCGACGAGCCGCCCAGCGACTGCAACCACTGCGGCTCGGGCACCGGCGGCTCCGGCGGCAGCTTCGGCGCGATCGCCGGCTGCAGCCAGGAGCGCACGACGACGTAGATCACGTACAGCGCGGCCAGCATGAAGCCGGGCAGGAAGGCGCCGGCATACAGCTGCACCACCGACACGCCGGCGGTCGCACCGTAGAGGATCAGCAGCACCGAGGGCGGGATCAGGATGCCCAGGCAACCGCCCGCGGTGATCGCACCGGCCGAAAGCCGTACGTCGTAGCCCGCGCGCAGCATCGCGGGCAGCGCGAGCAGCCCCATCAGCGTGACCACCGCGCCGACGATGCCGGTGGCCGTGGCGAACACCGCGCAGGTGAAGATGGTCGCCACCGCCA
>JBIPNU010000463.1:0-2916 GCA_044370615.1 Burkholderiales bacterium | reverse complement strand
GAGGCGAGGTCCGGGGCCGCGGTCAGCATCTCGCCCCGGAAGGGATCGAGCGGCGCCGAGTGCGCGAGCGCCAGCGCCCTCTCGACGCCGTCGATCAGGACCTCGCGGTCCCGCACCTCGGCGAGCAGGTTGAAACGGATGTGCACCCGCTCGGTCGGATCGGCCGAGCGCAGCGTCACCTCGCCACGGCTCTCGGGATGCAGCAGCGCCGGGCGGATGCCGAAGCCGTCGCGCGGGGCCGGCCTGAGCAGCGGAAACCAGGGTCGTGGCTGGGCGGGCGCGCAGCGGAACATGAACTCCAGATCGGGCACCCGAGCCTCGGGCCGGGTACGCAGGAAGGCATAGATGCCGCTGGGCAAGCGGGTGGCGGGACCGCGGCCGGTGAGGTAGGCCCGCGCCATCGACAGCGCGATGCGGTCGGCACGCATCTGCGCGTGGAAAGGACCGGGACTGCGCCGCGCGAAGGCGATGCCGACCGCGACATGGTCCTGCAGGTTGCGCCCGACCGGAAGGTCCGCGTGCACCGGAAGGTCGAGCGCGCGCAACGCGGCCGCCGGCCCGATACCCGAGAGCATCAGCAGCTGCGGGCTGTTGAAGGTGCCGGCGCAGACAAGTACCTCGCAGTGCGCGCGCACGCGCTGCCGCGCACTGCCCTGCCGGTACTCGACTCCGGTCGCGCGGCCGCGCTCGATCAGGATGCGCGTCACCCGCACCCCGGTGCGCACGGCGAGGTTGCCGCGCCTGCGCGCGGGGCGCAGGTAGGCCACCGCAGCCGACGCGCGACGCCCGCCGTCGATGAACGACTGGCCGCGTCCGAACCCCTCGGGCGAGGGTCCATTGAGGTCGTCGGTGCGCGGATAGCCTGCGGCATCGGCAGCCGCGAGCCACGCATCGTTGAGCGGATCGACGAACGTGGACCAGCCGACGCCGGTCGGCCCGTCCGTGCCGCGCCATGGCCGCGGGGGCCCGCTCCAGCGCTCGCTGCGGCAGAACCACGGCAGCACCTCGGCGTAGGACCAACCGCGGGCGCCGCCCGCCGCCCAGCGGTCGTAATCGCCCGGATGGCCGCGGGTGCAGTTCATGATGTTGATCGACGAGGACCCGCCGATCACGCGACCGCGCATCGCCTCCAGCGGACGCCCGCCCAGTGCCGGCTCGCTCTCGCTCTCGAGCCCCCAGTCGAACATCAGCCGCTCGTGCATGCGCCCCACGGCCAGCGGGATGTGGATGTACGGATGGCGATCGGGACCGCCCGCCTCCAGCAGCAGCACCCGGCAGCGCGGATCGGCCGACAGCCGATTGGCCAGCACGCAACCGGCCGTGCCCGCGCCCACGATCACGTAGTCGTACCCGGAGCCGGGCGCCTCGCCCGCGACCGCCATCGGCTCACTCCACCCGGATGTTGCCGGCCTTGACCACGCGCGCCCAGAGCGCGGTCTCCTCGGCCATGGTACGCCCGAAGGCCTCGGGGCTGCCGTGGGCCGGCTCGAAGCCGTCGGCACGCAGGCGCTCCTGCACCTCGGGCATGCGCACGATGCGCCCGAGCGTCTGGTTGACCCGCGTGATCACCTCGCGCCGTACCGCCGAGGCTGTCCACATGCCGAACCACTGGGTGACGTCGTAGCCGGGCACGACCTCGCCGATGGCCGGCAGCTCCGGCGCCGCCGCCGAGCGTTTCGCGCTGGTGACGCCCAGCGCGCGCACCTTGCCCGCCCTCGCCTGCGGCAGCATCACGATCGCCGAGGCGAACAGCACCTGGATGTGCCCGCCCACCAGGTCGTTGAGCGCAGGTGCCTCGCTCTTGTACGGCACATGGGTCATGCCGACCTTCGCGAGCTGAAGGAAGAGTTCGCCGGCAAGGTGCAGCGACCCGCCGGTACCCGCAGACCCGAAGTGGATCGCGCCCGGGCGCGCGCGGGCGAGGTCGATCAGCTCGCGCACGCTTGCCGCCTTCACGCCCGGATGCACGCCCAGCACCAGCGGCCCGGTCGCCACGATGCCGATCGGTGCCACCGCCCGCGCGGGATCCCAGCTGAGCGTGTAGAGCGCGAGCGAGGCCGCGTAGGCGGATGGCACGAAGGCGAGCGTGTAGCCGTCGGGCGCGGCCCTCACCGCGATCTCGGCGCCGATCGTGCCAGCGGCGCCGGGGCGGTTGTCGACCACGAAGGGCTGGCCGAGCGCCTCGGCGAGGCGAGCCGCGAACAGGCGCCCGAGGACGTCGGTGGCGCCACCAGCCGCATAGGGCACCACGAGTCGCACCGGCCGCGACGGCCAGGTATCGGCGATCGCCTGTGCCCGCACCGGTTCGACCGCGAACAGGAGCGCGGTGCCCGCCGCCGCGAGGCCGATAACGGTCCCTGCCCGCCCGCGCGGGCGTCCCGTGCCGCGCTGCGGCGCCTGACCGTCCGATACCCGCTCCATTCGAGTGCACTCCCGCGCGCCGCGCCCCGCGACAGGGCGCGGCAGGCCTGCCGCAGGCGGTCGCCACGCGTGATCACACCTTACCGTGCGCGCGCGACCACGGCAACCCGCCCCGGGCCTTGCGCCCTCGCACCACGCAGGCGCACGCTATCGGCACGCAGGCAGCCCGCCGCGCCGGACGCCGGTTCGGGGCGACGGGCCCGCCGCGGGTATGGATCATGCATGCGCCTCGCCCCGCCCCAGCCCCGAGGAGTCCCGACATGAACCGACGCATCCCCGCCAGGTCCGCAGCACTGTCATCCCGCCGCCCTGCCTCCTTGCGCCGACATGCGCCCACCCTGATGGTCGCCGCTGTCGCGGCGATCGCCGGCAGCGCGGCGAGCGCGCAGGCCTATCCGGTGAAACCCATCCGGTTCATGGTGCCCTTCGCCGCAGGCGGTCTGTCGGACATCCTCGGTCGCGTCGTGGCCGCGAAGATGGGCGAGGTGGCCGGCC
>JBIPNU010000464.1:0-2916 GCA_044370615.1 Burkholderiales bacterium | reverse complement strand
CCTTCACGACCACGCCTTCCTTGAGCGTCTCGAGCAACTGCGCCCGCTCGGCGCCCTGGGTCTGCTCGAGCACCGCGCGGCGCGAGACGACCACGTTGTTGCGCTTGCGGTCGAGCTTGATCACCTTGAAGTCGAGCAGCTTGCCCTGGTACGCGGAGGTGTCCTTGACCGGGCGCAGGTCGACCAGCGACCCGGGGAGGAAGGCGCGGATGCCGTCCATCATGACGGTCAGGCCGCCCTTGACCGCGCCGTTGACCATGCCCTGCACGATCGTCCCGCTGGTGTGCGCGTCTTCCAGCGCGAGCCAGGAGGCGAGCCGCTTGGCCTTCTCGCGCGACAGGCGGGTCTCGCCGTGGCCGTCCTCGAGCGCCTCGATCGCCACGCTCACGAAATCGCCCGGCTTGACTTCGAGTTCGCCGCGATCGTCGGTGAACTCCTCGGCGGCAATGTACGACTCGGACTTGAGTCCGGCGTTCACCACCACGTAGTTCTGGTCGACACGGACGACTTCTGCGGTGATCACCTCCCCCTGGCGCATCTCCTTGCGCGAGAGGCTTTCCTCGAAGAGGGCGGCGAAGCTCTCGGGCGGGTGCTGCGACGGGTTGGCGGTGGCGGTGGCGGTGGTGGACATTGTGGGAAGGACCTGTGGTGGAGGGACCGGGTTCGCGGCCGGGGCCGGTGAGTTGACGGAGGGGATGGACGCTCCCCGGCCGTACCCGGTGCGCGCCGGACGCGGCGAACTCGCGTCGGCGCCCCGGGGACACGTCCGGGGCGGATCGCCGGCCGGCAACTCGTCGATCGCCGGCATGCGCCGGGGATCGCCGCGCGGCGACCGTGACCCGCCCGGCGAGACGGCCGGGCGTTACTTCAGCGCCCGCCGATACCGATCCAGCACGATGGAGACGACCTCGTCGATCGTCCGTCCGCCGGAGTCCAGCACCGCTTCGGGCGTGAGTGCCCGCAGGGGTGCGACCGCGCGGCGGGCGTCCCGCTCGTCGCGCGTCCTCAGATCCTGCAGGATCCGTGGAAGATTAGCAGACAAACCCTTTTCCATCAACTGCTTATATCGGCGTTCGGCACGTACCTCGGCGCTCGCGGTCAGGAACACCTTCAGTACCGCATCCGGGAACACCACCGAGCCCATGTCGCGGCCATCGGCCACCAGTCCCGGCGCCTCGCGGAAAGCCCGCTGACGTTCGAGCAGCGCGTCGCGCACCGGCGGCCACGCGGCAACCACCGAGGCGGCCGCGGACATCGCCTCGTCGCGAATCGCCTCCGATACGTCGTCGCCGGCGAGCAGGATGCGTTCCCCGGAGAAGGCCAGCGGCAGCCCCCGCGCGAGGCGGGCGACCGCCTCGGCATCGGCGAGATCGATGCCGGCGCGCGCGGCCGCCAGCGCCGCCGCACGGTAGATCGCTCCGCTGTCGAGATAGTGGAAACCGAGCCGGGCGGCGACCCGCTGGGCGATCGTGCCCTTGCCGGACGCGGACGGGCCGTCGATCGCGATGACCGGGACCGGGCCCGCCCCACGCGCCACCTCAACCCTCCAGGGGCCGGACCACCGACGCATACGCGTCGAAGTAGCCGGGGTAGGTCTTGGCCACGCACATCGGATCGTTGATGCGCACCGGCACGCCGGCGAGGGTCACCAGCGAGAAGCACATCGCCATCCGGTGATCGTCGTAGGTGTCGATCGCCACGCCCGGTTTCGGTTGCGCAGGTCCGTCCACCCGCAGCCAGTCCGGCCCGGACTCCACTCGGGCGCCCAGGCGGCCCAGCTCGGTGGCCATCGCGTGGATGCGGTCGGTCTCCTTCACCCGCCAGCTGCCGATGTTGCGCAGCAGGGTCGGTCCGCGCGCGAACAGCGCGAGCACCGCCAGCGTCATCGCCGCATCCGGAATCGCCAGGCAGTCGCAGTCGATGCCGCGCAGCGTGCCCGGCGCGGCCGACGCGGCGATCCAGTGCTCGCCGCGCTCGACCGTGGCGCCCATGCGTTCGAGTTCGTCGGCGAAGGCGACGTCGCCCTGGATGCTGTCGCGGCCCACGCCCTCCACCCGTACCGGCCCGCCGCCGATCGCGCCGGCGGCGAGAAAATACGAGGCGGCCGAGGCATCGCCTTCCACATGCAGGCTGCCCGGAGAGCGGTAGCGCGCCCCGGGCACCGGGTGGAAGCGCTGCCATCCCTGGCGTTCGACCTCCACCCCGAAGCGGCGCATCAGCGCGAGGGTGAGCGCGATGTAGGGGCGGGAGATGAGATCGCCTTCGACCTCGATCACCGCGCCGCCCTCGACCAGTGGCGAGGCCATCAGCAGCGCGGTGAGAAACTGACTCGACACCGTGCCGCGGACCCGTACCGGTCGCTGTGCCCGCAACCGCGCCGGATGGATCTCCAGCGGCGGATAGCCGGGCTCGCCGAGGTAGTCGATCCGCGCGCCCATCGCCCGCAGGCTGTCGACCAGGTCGCCGATCGGCCGCTCGTGCATGCGCGGCACCCCGGACAGCCGGTAGTGCCCGCCGGCTGCGGCCAGCACGGCGGTGAGCGGCCGGAAGGCGGTTCCGGCATTGCCGAGGAACAGGTCGGCCTCGCGCACCGGCGGCGCGCCGTCGCACCCGTCGACCTCGGCCACCAGTCCGCCGGCACCGTCTTCCTCGCAGCGTAGCGCCACGCCCAGCGCGGCCAGCGCCTCGCGCATGCGCTCGGTGTCGTCCGACCGGAGCAGGTCGAGCAGCCGGGTGCGGCCGCTCGCGAGCGCCGCGAGCAGCAGCGTGCGATTCGAGATGCTCTTCGACCCGGGCAGGCGCACCGTGCCGCGGGCACCGGTCGCAGGCGCGAGATCGAGGTGGGCCGGGCGCACGCTCATCGGGGGGGCGCCCCGCCGCCGGAGGCTCGTCCGAGCCCCTCGCGGGCCTCGCGCG
>JBIPNU010000465.1:0-2916 GCA_044370615.1 Burkholderiales bacterium | reverse complement strand
CCGCCGCGCTGGGCGCACGCCGGCCCCGTCCGCGAGCCCCCGCGCCCCGGAGGAGACCCCATGCCGGACCCGCTGCTGTCGCGCAAGACCCGGGTCGGCGCGTACGCGCGCGCCGCCTGCTCGCTCGCCGCGCTCACCGCGCTCGCCTGCGGCGCGGCGAGCGCGCAGACCACGGGCGCATTTCCGTCGCGCCCGATCCGCGTGATCGTGCCGTTCACGCCCGGCGGCTTCACCGACCTCATGGCCCGCTCCGTGGGCGATCCGCTGTCGCGCGCTGTCGGCCAGCCGGTGCTGATGGACAACCGGCCGGGCGCCAACGGCATCATCGGTGCCGAGGCGCTCGCGAAGGCGGCACCCGATGGCTACACGATCGGCATGGTGATCGCCGGGCACTCGGCGAGCCAGACGCTGTACGAACGGCTGCCCTACCATGCGGTCAAGAGTTTCCAGACCGTCTCGCTGGTGGGCGTCGCTCCGCTGGTACTGGTCGCGAGCAACGCCTTCCCCGCGCGCGACGTGAAGGAAATGGTCGCGATCGCCCGCGCAAAGCCGGGCACGGTGTCCTTCGCCTCCAGCGGGGTGGGCGCCGCCGCCCATCTCACGATGGAACTGCTCGCGCAGCAGCAGGGCGTGTCGATGACGCATGTGCCCTACAAGGGTACGGCTCCGGCGCTCGCCGACCTGATGGGCGGCCACATCCAGGTGATGTTCGACACACTCTCGGCGATGCTGCCGCAGATCCGCGCAGGCAAGATCCGCGCGCTCGGGCTGTCGAGCGAGACCCGCTGGCCCGCGGCGCAGGAGATCCCGACGCTCGCCGAGACCGGGCTGCCCGGGTTCGTCTCCGGGTCCTGGGCCGGGCTGCTCGCACCCGCCGCCACGCCGCGGCCGCTGGTCGACCGGCTGTCGGGTGAAGTCCAGCGCATCGTGCGCCAGCCCGAGGTACGCGCCCGCATCATCGAACTGGGCGCGGAACCCGTCGGCAACACGCCCGACGAGTTCCGCGCCTTCCTCGAGGCGGAGGTCGCGCGCTGGGCGCGGGTGATCAACCAGGCCATGCTGCGGCTGGACCCGTGAGCCGGTGATCCCGCCGATGATGCGGCGCGGTCGATCCGGACCCGACGTCTCGCCCCGCGCGCGAAGCGGGCCGGGCTCGCCGCAGCCTTCCGCACCGCGAAACGGCGCGCGGCGCGCGGGCTTCGCCGCGTGCGCCCTCGCGGCCGCGGCCTGCCTCACCGATGCGGCGCCGGCGCACGCGCAGGCCTGGCCGACGCGTCCGGTTCGCATCATCGTGCCCTTCGCCCCCGGCGGGGTCACCGATGTCGTCGCACGGCTGCTGGCGGTCCGCTATTCCGACGCCTGGGGACAGCCGTTCACCGTCGACAACCGCGCCGGCGCGGGCGGCAACGTGGGTGCCGAGCTGGTCGCGCGCGCCCCGGCCGACGGCCAGCTGCTGCTGTTCTCCACCGCCTCGCTCGCGGTCAACCCCAGCCTCTACGCGAAGCTCGGCTACAGCCCGCAGCGCGACCTGCTGCCGGTCACCGGCGTGGTCTCCTCGCCGCAGGTGCTGGTGGTGCATCCGTCGGTCCCGGCGCGCAGCGCGCGCGAACTGGTCACGCTGCTGCGCAAGCGGCCCGGCGGGCTCAACTTCGGATCCAACGGGGTGGGCACCACCAGCCACCTGGCCGGCGTGCTGTTTGCCCAGCTCACCGGCGCCGAGGTCACCCACGTCCCCTACAAGGGCGCAGGCGCGGTGGTCGGCGCGGTGCTCGCGGGGGAGGTCGACATGAGCTTCTTCGCGGTCTCCATCGCCTTGCCGCACCTGCGCAGCGGACGCCTGCGGGGGCTGGCCGTGACCACCGTCAAGCCCTCGGCGCTGCTGCCCGACCTGCCGCCGCTCGACCGCTTCCTGCCGGGCTTCGACACCGACAACTGGTTCGGGATGTTCGTCGCGAGCGCCACGCCGCGCGCGATCGTCGATCGACTGAACACCGAGACGCTGCGCGCGATGCAGGCCCCCGAGATGCGCGCGGCCTTCGAGCGCGACGGCCTGCAGCCGCTGGGCCTGGGTCCGGCCGAGTTCGCGGCCTTCTTCGCGCGCGAGGTCGAGAAGTACGCGAAGCTCGTCGCCGTCTCCGGCGCGCGCGCCGACTGACCGTCGGCGGGTGCCAGGCCGGAGACTGCGCCCGGGCCCGGCAGTCGAGGCTCAGCCCGCCGCGAACTGCAACGCGGAGAGCCTCGCGTAGAGGGGCGAGGCCGCCAGCAATTCGGCGTGACTGCCCACCGCCTGGATGCGCCCCTGGTCGAGCACGACGATGCGATCGGCGCGCTGCACCGTCGACAGCCGGTGGGCGATCACCAGCACCGTGCGGTTCTGGGCGGCGCGATCGATCGCCGCCTGCACGAAGGCCTCGCTCTCGGAGTCGAGCGCGCTGGTGGCCTCGTCGAGCAGCAGCACCGGCGGATCCTTGAGCAGCGCGCGGGCGATCGCGATGCGCTGGCGCTGCCCACCGGACAGGCGCACGCCGCGCTCGCCCAGCGCGGTGTCGTAGCCCTCCGGCAGGCGGGCGACGAACTCCTCCACCGCGGCCATGCGCGCGGCCGAGCGCACCTCGGCCTCGGTCGCGTCGGGCACGCCGTAGCGGATGTTGTCGATCACGCTGCCGGCGAACACCACGCTGTCCTGAGCCACCAGGCCGATGGCGGCGCGCAACCGCTGGGGCTCGATCGCCCGGATGTCGACCCCGTCGATCAGGATGCGTCCCGCGCTGGGGTCGTAGAAGCGCAGCAGCAGCTGGAACAGCGTGGTCTTGCCCGCGCCCGAAGGCCCCACCAGCGCGACCGTCTCGCCCGCGGCGACCTCGAGCGTGACGCCCGAGAGCGCCTCGACCTGCGGACGCGAGGGATAGCGGAAGC
>JBIPNU010000458.1:0-2947 GCA_044370615.1 Burkholderiales bacterium | reverse complement strand
GGCATATCGGGGGCGGGGGGATGCACGTCGGGGGCGGGGATGGGCCACTGCCACCGCCGGGGTGACGGACTTCGCGGGTCGGGCTGGGGCACATCGGGCAGCCACCGCGACACGATGCGGCGATTGGCCCCCTCATTCCCCGCGTAACCTGCGGCGAATGACTTGCCCGGGCGGCGAATCGGGCGTCTGATCTCCGCATGAACAGCGGAGACCAACGGTACATCTGGCAGGCCGACGACTGGCCGCACTGGCGCTGCGACCTGGCCTTGCTCGCCGGACCGTTGACCGAAGTCAGGCATGGGCAGGGCGCGCTGCTGGGCCGCCTGGCCGATGTCGGGCCGGCGCTACGCGACCAGGCGAGCCTGGCTGCGCTCACCGAAGACGTGGTCGGGACCAGCGAGATCGAGGGCGAGGTGCTGAGCGTAGACTCGGTGCGCTCGTCGATCGCCCGTCGCCTGGGCGCCGAACGGAAGCGAACGCAAGAGGCCGTGCCGCCTGCGACCTCACGCGCTGTCGTGAAGAAGTCGCGTCGGCTCGGCGCCGTGGGGCACGGGCGCAACGGACCTGACCCACGCCCGCCCCCGCCGCACGGGATCGTTGACGCTGACGGCCCGGGAGTGTTGGTGCCGGCTACGGCACAAGTGGTCGTCCTGCCTCGCTGGCAGCGCGTTCCTGGGGTGGCAAGGCCTGGAGCAGGATCAACGCCAACCCCCTGATTTCATGGCCACTTGCCTGACGTTCACATTTGACGTACGTTCACGTTTCGTGAACAACGCGTCTACATGAACAGACCGCCCGCGTCGTTCACATGATGACGGGGTTCACGACCCGTGAACGCGCCGCGAAGATGAACGCCCAGGGACACGACATGCCACAGGACGAAGAGCCCCGGTTGGCAGGCGAACTCGGTCGAGCACTCGAAACACTCGAGCGCTCGACCGGCGTCAAGGGACGCCCTGTCGCACGCGAGCACGACATCGAGGCTGGATATCGCCCCGACGCCCTCGTCGATATCGACGTTGATGGAAAGGTCTATCGCTACACCGTGCAGACCAGAAGGCATATCGACCGCCTGGCGGCGCTCGGCCATATCAAGGCCCAATTCGATCATCGGGGCGAACGAGGGCTGTTGTTTGCCCCGTACATCACGCAGGCAATCGCCAGGCAATGCCGTCAACTGGATCTCGCATTCCTGGATTCGGCCGGAAACGTCTACCTGCGCGAACCGGGATTGCATGTGTACGTCACCGGGGAACGACCCGAGCAACCGATCGCAAGGGGCGCTCGCGGAGGCGGCACCGCCAGCGCGCTTCGTGTCGTGTTCGTACTGCTTTGCGAACCCGACCTTCTCAACGCGCCTTACCGCGAAATCGCCAGAGCAGCGGGCGTGGCGCTGGGCACCATCGGATGGGTGTTCCTCGATCTCGAAGCGCGCGGCCACATCGCAGGTCGGCGCCAGTCGGGCAATCGCCGATTCCTGGAGCCGATGCGACTGTTCGACGAGTGGGTCACCAACTATCCCATCAAGCTGCGGCCAAAGCTTCATGCACGGCGCTTCCGCGCAGAAGATCCGGACTGGTGGAGGCGCGCTGACCTTGCAGGATTGAACGCCTGCTGGAGCGGGGAAGTAGCTGCCCACAGGCTTACCCAACACCTGCGACCCGCGACTTGCACGGTGTACATCGAACCCGAGGGCGCCAGCGAGCAGCCCCCTCGCCGACTGACGCGCTTCGTCGCGGCGAACCGGCTGCGCGCCGATCAACGAGGCGATATCGAAGTCCTCGACGCCTTCTGGAAGTTGCACACCGTCCCTGACTACCCGGACGTCGTCCCGCCGATCCTTGCCTACGCCGATCTCATCGCGACACTGGATCCCCGCAATCTTGAAGTCGCCAACATGCTCAGGGAACGACTCATTGCCCATGCTCTCCGTCAGGCCTGAGCGCCCCATGGCCCCGCTGACGATAGCCGTCATGCGGGAGGTGGATGCGGTTGCGCAGGAACTCGGACTCGAATACTTCCTGTGCGGCGCGATCGCGAGGGATCTTCTGCTGACACACGTGCATGGCATCGAACTGGGCACCGCCACCGAAGATGTCGACTTCGGCGTCGCGGTAGATGGCTGGGAGCAATTCGAGGGCATCAAGGCTCGGCTGAACGCCACTGGAAACTTCGTCCCGGTAGGCAAAGTCTCGCAGCGACTTCTCTACAAGCCCGCATCCGCCAGCGGTGGCTATCCAGTCGACTTCATTCCCTTCGGAGGGGTTGAAACCAGTCCGAATCGAATCGAGTGGCCGCCGGACAGGAGCGAAGTGCTGAATGTCATCGCTTGCAAGGAGGCGCTCGGGAATGCGGTGCGGATTCGTGTCGAGAACGACCTGATCATTCCGACCTCGTCGCTGCCCGGCCTTGCCCTGTTGAAGCTCTTTGCGTGGGTGGATCGTGGAAACGCAAATGCCAAGGACGCGCAGGATCTGGCCATCCTGCTGCGGAAGTACGCGGAGGCAGGCAACAGGGATCGGCTGTATTCGGAGGAGCTCGGTTTGTTCGAACACGCCGGCTATGATGAATCCATGGCCGGCCCGGAGCTGATGGGGAAGGATGCAGGTCGCATTGCAAGCCCCGCGACTCTCAGTCAGGCAATCGCGATACTCGACGACACGGCCTTGTCCAGCCGCCTTGCATCACATATGGCGCCGAGACTGAGGGATGGCATCGACGATCCGATCGAGGTTGCCGAGCGCTTGCTGGACCGATTCCGCGCGGGTCTCGGAGATGCAGATGCACGCCCGGCGCCACCAGCGAAGGTGTACCCCTGACCTTCGAGAGGTCGGCTGCAATATCAGACGCACCCGGCGGGCGGCGCGCAGGACGACTGGAAGCCCCGCTCGATCTTCGGCGCAAGCGAGCGCTTGATCTCGATCGCCCAGGGCACACGCGGGCCCGG
>JBIPNU010000457.1:0-2948 GCA_044370615.1 Burkholderiales bacterium | reverse complement strand
CTCGTGCGCCCGAGGCCGGGACGGGTGCGGTGCTGCGGCGCCGTTGTCCGGGGCGGGTGCGACGCCGCGACGCCGTCGTACGAGAGATCGTGTCGACGCCTGCACCGCGCACCGCGAACCGCGAGCAGCGAAACGAGAACCACGCTCGCACGAAACAGGCGGCCGGCGATGCGTTGCCTGTAGCATCGGTGTTTCGCCAACCCTGCCGGAGATCGACATGCGCGTCCGTTCCCTGCCGCTGCTGCTGGCTGTCCTGACGGGACTCATGGTCGGTGTCCCGTGCGCCATCGCGGAACTGCGGCCCTCGCGCCCGATCCGGCTCGTCGTGCCGTTTCCCCCGGGCGGGCTGATCGACAACATGGCGAGGTTGATCGGCCCGCGCATGGCGCAGGATCTCGGCGTGCCGGTACCGATCGAGAACAAGCCGGGGGCGGGCGGCAACCTGGGCGCCGCCGAGGTGTCACGGGCGGCCCCGGACGGCCACACGCTGCTGATGGCCTCGCCCCCGCTCACGATCAATCCCGCCCTCTACGCGAAGCTGCCGTACGACCCCCGTAGCCTCGTGCCGCTGGGACTGCTCGGCCGGGTGCCGAACGTGCTCGTGGTGAACCCCGGATCGGGTCTGTCCAGCGTGGCGGATCTCACCGCCCGGGTACGCGCGCAGCCCGGGCAGCTGAACTACGGATCCAACGGCAACGGCACGTCGCTGCATCTGAGCGCGGAGCTCTACCGCACGCTCACCGGCACGCAGGTGGTCCATGTCCCGTTCCGCGGCGCGGCGGCGGGTCTCGCAGGCGTGATGGGCGGCGAGGTGGCCTTCATGTTCGACAACCTGCCCTCGGCGCTCGGACTGATCCAGGGCGGAAAGCTCCGCGCGCTGGCGGTGACCACGCCGCAGCGCAGCAGCGTCCTGCCGCAGGTGCCGACGATGCAGGAGGCCGGCATCGCCGGCTATCAGGTCTTCGCCTGGTTTGGCCTCGCGGCGCCGGCAGGATTGACCGCGGCAGTGCACCAGCGACTGGAAGGTACGCTCGAACGCATCGCCCGCAACGAGGAGATGCGCATCGCCGTCGCGAAGGCAGGGGCCGAGCCCGCATGGCTGGATGCGCAGGGAACAGCCGCGTTCATGCAGGCCGACAGCGCGCAATGGAGGAAGGTGGCCGAGTTCGCGAAGATCTCGCTCGACTGATTCCTTGCGCGCCTCTGGCACCGTTGCCCGGTAGCGGCCAGCCGCCCACCGACCACCGCCCACCACGAACCGCCAGCCGTCAGCCGCCCCGCCGAACCGGTCTCGGTCTGCCTGCGCCGATCTTCGCCGGTATGGCTAGCGGGTGCCCGCGAGGTCGAGCGCCTCCAGCAGGGCGCGCGCGACCCGCTCCGAGGACTGCGGGTTCTGTCCGGTGATCAGCCGGCCGTCGCGCACGGCGAAGGGGCGCCAGCTGTCCGCCGACTCGAAGCGACCGCCCAGTTCGCGCAGGCGCGTCTCCAGCAGGAACGGCACGATTGCGTCCAGCCCGACCGCGGTCTCCTCGGCGTTGGTGAAGCTGTTCACGCGCAAGCCGCTCACCACGGGCGAACCATCGGGCCGCCGGGCGGAGACGAGGCCGGCGGGTCCGTGACAGACGGCCGCTATCCATCGTCCGTTCGCGAAGGCACGCTCGACGGTTCTCGTGACGCCAGGGTCGACCGGCAGGTCCCACATCGTGCCGTGTCCGCCCGGAAAGAACAGCGCGTCGAAATCGGCCCCGTCCAACTCGGAGACCCGCCGAGTGTCTGCGAGCGCGCCCTGCAGGATGGCGTCCTTCAGAAGGCGTTCGACGGCGGGATCGTTCCCGCCGGCGGGCTTCACGCTGCCCGGATCGATCGGGGCCGCGCCGCCGGCTGGCGAGGCGAGCGTCACGGTTGCACCGGCATCGACCAGCGCGTAGTAGGGCACCGCCAGTTCCTCCGCCCACAGGCCGGTGGGCTTGCCGGAGTCGCCAAGGCGTGCATGCGAGGTGACGATCATCAGTACGCGGGTCTTCATCGGGGGCGTCTCGCAGGTGTGGAGAGGTGTGGAGTGGCCGTCGGGTTCAGCAACCGGTCACGCAAGTACGAACGCCTCGTGGATCGAGGACTGCATCGACCCGCCGACGATCGGGCCGCCGCCGGCCACGTACAGCGTGTCGCCGATCGCCACCGCGCCCAGTCCGTGGCGGGGCGTGGGCATCGGGGCATGCGACTCCCAGCGATCGGCCTTGAAGTCGTAGCTCTCGTTCTGTCCGAACACCCTGCGCGTACCCTCGCCGCCGACCGCATACAGGCGCCCGCCGATCAGTCCCACCCCGTGGCCGCTGCGCGGGGTGGGTAGCGGCGCGCGCTCGGACCAGCGATCGGTCTTCGGATCGTAGACGTGGTGCAGGCCGGTGTTGAAGTGGAACGTGTCCAGTCGGCCCCCGATGCAGTGGATGCGTCCCTCCCACACGCAGTGCCCGATGTGGTCGCGCTGGGCGGGGATCGGCGCTCGCGGGCTCCAGCGGTCCGTCTTCGGGTCATACACGTCGTGCCAGTCGATCGAGCGGGAGTCGCTCCCTGCGATCGCGTGTACCCGTCCGTCGAGTACTTCCACGGCGATGGCCCCGCGAGGACGCGGCAGCGGCGCGATGCGACGCCACTCGTTGCCGTCGGCCTCCCACACGAAGCACTGCGAGTGCGGCGCACGGTTCTGCTCGATGAAGCCACCGATCGCGTAGATCTGGCGATCGTCCATCGTGCCGATGCCGATGTGATTGGCGCCGAACGGGATGGGTGCCGCGCTCTCCCAGCGGTTGGACTTCGGGTCATAGACGTGGTGGTAGTTGCGATCGACGCGCTGCATGCCGTAGCCGCCGACGATGTGCATGCGTCCGCGGCAGACCGTCGCCCAGGCCATCTCGCTGCGGGGCAGGGGCAGGTTGGCGCGGGTGATC
>JBIPNU010000455.1:0-2954 GCA_044370615.1 Burkholderiales bacterium | reverse complement strand
CCGCACGACCGGCAAAAACCGCGCCGCTTGGCGAGCTGGACGCCAGCAACGCGTCGTGGCCGCACTCGCCGCAGCGCAGTCGCAGGAAGCGGTGCGCCAGGATGCCGCACCCGAGGAACGCATCGAACTCGTCCTCGACGAACCGCGGCAGCCGCGCTCCGGTGGCGGCTCGTGACATGCGCGACGTGGCGGACCGCACGCGGCTGCCCCAGCCGTCACAGCGTGGTCTGGTCCGGTCAGTGGAGCGAGTCATACAGCGGCACGCCATCGAGCACATGCCGCCGTCGTCCCCGGACTTGCTCCCTTGCCCCCAAAGTATATACTCCTCGTATATCCCTTGGGGATCCCATGAGAAAGACGACCGTGTTCAAGTCGGGCAATTCCCAGGCGGTGCGCCTGCCCAAGGACTTCCAGTTCAACGTCTCCGAAGTCGAGATCTTCCGGCGCGGCGACGAAGTCGTGCTGCGGCAGGTTCCGAATAGCCTGGCGGCGGCCTTCGAACTGCTCGCGTCGCTGCCGGAAGACTTCATGGCCGAGGGTCGCCAGGACGCCCCCCCGCAGCCGCGCGAGGGCTGGTGATGGCGCTAGGCTATCTGCTCGACACCAACATCTGCATCTACATCGCCAGGCGACGCCCGCCCGAGGTTCTGGCGCGGTTCGCACGACTGAGGCCCGGCGAGGTCGGGATGTCCCTGATCACCTTCGGCGAGCTGCGCTACGGCGCGCAGAAGAGCGCCCGAAACGCGGAATCTCTCGTCGTGCTGCAGCGCCTGACGGAACTGATCCCGGTCCTGACCCCGACCGCCGAGGTCGGCAAGCATTACGGGACGATTCGAGCGGATCTCGAGAAGTCCGGCATGCCGATCGGCAACAACGACCTGTGGATTGCCGCGCACGCCCGCGCGCTCGGCGTGACGCTGGTCAGCAACAACACGCGCGAGTTCGACCGCGTCGCCGGACTGTCGGTGGCGAACTGGGCGGCGTGATCGGAAGTCGGCGTGGGTCGGACCCGCGCTACATGTTCCGCCGGTACTGCCCGCCCACCTCGAACAGCGCGTTCGTGTGCTGCCCCAGCGAGCACACCCGCACCGCGTCCATCAGCACCTCGAACACGTTGCCGTCGGCGATCACGGTGTCCTGCAGCCGGCGCAGCATCGCGGGTGCGGCCTGCGCGTTGCGCGCGTGGAAGTCCGCCAGCCGCGCGAGCTGCGAGCGCTTCTCCCCCTCGGTGGAGCGCGCGAGCTCCAGCGCCTGCGGGATCGGGTCTCCGTGCGGGTTCCTGAAGGTGTTCACGCCGATCACCGGGTACTCGCCGGTGTGCTTCAGGTGCTCGTAGTGCATCGACTCGTCCTGGATTCTCCCGCGCGGGTAGCAGGTCTCCATCGCACGCCGCACGCTCTCCTCGGTGGGCGTGGCGATCGCCTCGTCGTACGCGTTGGTGTGCAGGCTGTTGGCGTTGTCGTAGGTGGCGATCAGCGCCTGCAGCGTGGTGCGGATGTCGTTGAAATGGATCTCCTGCGGGTGCAGAGATGACGGCCGGCGCGGGCCGGACGGTGCTCGGATGGCGTCAGTCCTGCACCGGCTCGCGCGCCCGGCCCCTGGGCGGGGCTGCGGGTCCAGGCCCAGGTGCCTCAGGATCTTCTCGATCACCGCCCGCTCGAGGATGGCCGCGATGATCTTCAGTTCTGCATGTCGATCTCGAAAAAGCGCTCGAGTAGCCGAGCCCAGCTGATGCGCTGCGGCCGCGCCCGGACCGTCTCGACCTCGCACTCGGCGGGCGCCGCGGCTTCGGTGTCCGCCTCTTGCAGCTGGCCTCCTGCGGCTACGCCCCGAGGCTCGCGGCGTAGCCCGCCTCGAGCTGACGCGCCGCGCCGCGCAGCGGCTCGAGATAGCGCTCGACCGCCACCTCGGGCGTCAGCGCCCGGGCGATCCAGTGCATGTTGATGCAGGCGAGCACCGCGTCGCCTTACATCGCGGGCACCGCGATGCTGCAGGTGCGCGGCTGCGTGCCCCGCAGCCGGAGCGCGTAGCCCCGCGCCCGGGTCGCGGCGAGCTCGCGGTGCAGCAGTTCGGGCTCTTCGAGCCACTCGCGCTCGGGCGCGGTGCCCGGCCGCAGCGACTCCGGCGGCGCCCGCCGCTCCGCCTCGGGACAGAACGCGAGGTGCGCCCGGGCTCAAAGCACACCGCAGCAAGCTGGTGCGCGAGTACCTGGACCCCACCGACGGCGAAGTCCAGATGGCGTTCTTGCCGCCGTACTCGCCCGACCTCAATCCAGTCGAATTCCTGTGGGCCCGGCTCAAGCGCCACGCGCTGGCCAACTTCTGCCCGGCCAATCTCCACGAACTCAACACCCCCGGGCGCCGCAAGCTCAGGAGCGCCCAGCGGCGCCCTTCCATCATCGCCGCCTGCTGGGCTCAGGCTGAGTTGTGGTGTTGTCGACATTGACGGAAAGCTCAATCGGCACTGCCCTCGCTGCGCCCGCCATCACCGCCAGCGTCACCTGCTCTCCAGGCTCGGGCCAAACCTCCCGATGAGGTAGCTCCAGGGTCAGCGGCGCATCCTCCACCAGCAGCACCATCTGCATCGCATGGCCATGGTAGCGGCGCGCCACGACGGTGGCGGGGAGGGCCACTTCGCCCTCGCGAGGGGAGCGCAGTTCCAAGTGTTCGGGCCGCAGCAACAGGCCGTATGCGGAGGCAACGCGCGCCGGAGGCGGGCACGGAAAGGCAGTGCCGTCGCGCGTGATGAAAACTCCCGCCTGAAAGCGCCCCTCCAGCCAAACCGAGCGGCCGAGAAACTCTGCAACGAATCGGCAAGCCGGCTGCTCATATACGGCGCGCGGCGTGTCGAGCTGCAGCACCCGGCCGGCACTCATGATTGCGATGCGGTCAGCCAGCGCGAGCGCCTCCTCCTGGTCGTGTGTGACGATCAAGGTGGTGGTTCCGATCCGCGTC
>JBIPNU010000454.1:0-2961 GCA_044370615.1 Burkholderiales bacterium | reverse complement strand
TCGACATCACGCTGGTGTCCTTCCGCGGCGGGGCCCCCGCGCTCAACGACCTGCTCGGCGGCCAGGTCACCGGCATGATTGCCTCGATGGCGCTGGTGCTGCCCCACGTGCAGTCCGGCAAGCTGATCGCGCTGGGGGTGTCGTCACCGACCCGCGCGGCACAGGTCGGCAACGTCCCGCCGATCGCCGACACGCTGCCCGGCTTCGACGCGCAGTCGTGGACGGGCATGATCGCCCCGACCGGCACGCCGAGACCCATCCTCGACCGGCTTCACGCCGCGGTCGTCAAGGCGCTGGCCAGCCCCGAGGTACGCGAGAAGCTCGCCGGACAGGGCGTCGAGGTGGTCGGCAGCACCCAGGCGGAATTCGGCGAGTGGCTGGCGCGCGAGACCCAGCGCTGGAGCCGGATCATCCGCGAGCGCAACATCACGGTCGAATAGGCGGCAGCTCCACGCCCGCGGCCGGGCCGATCGCGCCCAGCGTCTGCCAGGCCGCCGGATCGATCGCGATGCCCTGGGTCGCGCGGGCCTGCTGCGTCGCGCGTCGTCGATCGCCCGGCAGATGAATCCGCTCGACGCCCTGTGCCCGCGGCAGTCCTTCGATCGTCTCCCGCAGGCTCCGCACCCGCTCGACGAAGTCCGCGCCCGAGGGGAACGCGTCCACGCGCGCGAGCAGGATCATCGCGTTCTGGGTGTGCCGCCGGTCGGCCGGGGTGGCCGCGCGCAGGTGCGGTTCCACCACCGGATTGGCCACCGCGAGGCTGGCCATCAGTTCGAACATCAGCGCCATGCCCGACCCTTTGGCACCGGCCATCGGCAGTGGGGTGACGGCGCGGGCCGCGTCGGTGGTGACCGCGCCGTCCGCGTCCAGCGCCGCGGCCAGGGGCAGCACTTCGCCGCGCACGCGGGCCCGGCGCAGGCGGGCGAAGGAGATCTCGCTGACGGCCATGTCGAACACGACGGGCTCGCCATCCGGACCGGGCACGGCCATCGCCAGCGGGCCGGTGGTAGCCGCCGCGGTCGCGGCGCCGTGATAGGCCATCAGCGGCGGGCCGGCCACGAACAGCATCGCCAGGCATCCCTGCCGGGCGGCCAGTTCCACGTACTGGCCCATCGCGCCGGCGTGGGTGAGGCGACGCACCCACAGCGTGGTCGTGCCGCTCGCGCGGACTTCCCGCAGGGCCTCGTCCATCGCGCAGGCCATGCCGACGGCGCCGGCCGCCTGTCGAGCGTCCACGATCGGCGGAGTGTCGTGCATGCGTTGCGGCCGCGCGTGCACGTCGATGTCGCCCGCTTCGATCATCTGGAGGTAGACCGGCAGGAAGGCCACGCCGTGCGAGGCGATGCCGCGCTCGTCGGCCCATTGGAGCGAGGCGCCGACGAGCGCGGCGTCGTCTGCCGACAGGCCACGGGCCTCCAGCACGCTGCAGGTGAAGCGGGAGAGGGCGAGCGATTCGACGACGGGCATGGTGGAGAACCTCGTGGGGGACGGCTGCGGCACGGAGCGGAACGGTCTGAGATGGAGCCGCTCGCGCGGCGGTTCCCCGGGGGTGCGCACGCGTCGAGCCGACGGGATGACGAGCGAACGAAAGGGCAGCGGTGCGCGGTCAGCGGTGACCTGCGACGACTCGCGTCGCCTCGGCGGCCACGAACGATAGCGACGGGCGTGCAGCGATGAACGCCCGGCGACGCGCGAAGGGCGCGCGAGGCATCAACCCGCCGATGCCCGTTGCATTGACGGCGCCCGCTGCGCACGGACACCTGCCGCGGGTGCCTGGTGGGCCGGCTGCGGACCCCGGTGCCGATAGTGTAGGGTTGTGCGTGAACCGCTGCGCGCCGCTGCTCGCAGATCGCCAGGCGAGGACATCCCCATGTGGCTTCTGACCCCCTTCGGTTTCTTCAGCATCGTGCGCAAGCCCGAGGACAAGGCGACCGGGATGCTCACCGTTCGCGCCCGCGTGCGCGCCGACCTCGAGGCCTTGCGCGAGGCCTGCCTGCCCGGCCTGGGGGAGATCGTCGCCCACGCGGGTACCGACTATCCGTATCGCGCGCGGGCGCCCCGGGGCGAAATCGGCCTGGCCCTGGCGAATGCGGCGGCGGGCATCGACTACGCCAACTTCAAGGACGAGGTGGCCGCACGCCAGGGCACCGCGCGCGCGAAGGCCTATTCGAAGGTGTGGAACGCACTGTTCGATCTCGAGAACCCGGCGTCACCCCCCGGCGGGTCGTCGCCTGCGCCCGCAGGTCCCGCGGCGAAGAAGCGTGGCCCCGGGTCGATCGCCACGGACTCCCCGCCCCGGGCTGCGTCCTCGGGCAAGGCACGCGCGGGCCTGGCCGAAGCCTGGGGCGGCGTGCTGGTCGACCACCGGGGGCGCGTGCTCCTGCGTGAGCCGAAGGGTCACTACGATGGCTACGTGTGGACCTTCGCCAAGGGAAGGCGCGACCCGGGCGAGACCCCCGAGCAGACCGCGTTGCGCGAGGTGCGCGAGGAAACCGGCTATCCCGCGCGCATCGCTGCCCCGCTGCCTGGTCGCCATGCCGGCGGCACCACGCTCACCGGCTACTTCCTGATGCTGCCCGCCGGCGAGCCCGGCCCCTTCTGCGAGAGGGAAACCTCCGCGCTGCGCTGGGTGGAGTTCGACGAGGCCCGGGCGTTGATCGGCCGGACTACCAACCCCGGGGGGCGTGCGCGCGACCTTGCGGTACTCGCCGCTGCGCGCGAGGCGTGCCGGCGATAGGGCGGGTGCCATCGGCTGCCCCACCTGCGGGCAGGCCAGGCCGCGTCCTGCCGGCCGTGGGGTAGGGTACCCGCGACGGCGGGACGCTCGCCGTGCCGCACCCGCTGCCGGGTTGTCGCAGCAGGCGCGTCCGTCGTGCGGAACTTTGGCGCCAACCCGCGGCTCAAAGCGAACTCAGCCTCGTGGAGTCCGCATGGAACGCGCCGAGCAGTCTGCCCTGATGA
>JBIPNU010000032.1:0-11070 GCA_044370615.1 Burkholderiales bacterium | reverse complement strand
CGGCCGGCCGCGCCTTCGCCGCCACGCACGGCAGCGCGGGCTGCTTTCTTCACGCGCACGCGCGGCGCACGCGCGGCGCGCCACCGCCGCTTGCCCGCACCGGCGGAGGTTCGTCACGCCTGGAGTGCCGGCGCGCTGGTGACGCGAAATCGCATGTAGTCGTAGTCGTCGCCTGCCTCGACCAGTTCGCCGTCGTGCAACCGGTGCAGCGCATTGCCGACCTGCACGCCGTAGGCGCCGTCGTAGCCTGCGCTGGCCGCGGCGAGTACCACGTCCACCCGGCCCTGCTCGTCCGGGTGGTCGGAGAGCAGCAGCGCGCGCAGCACCGTGCCCTCGCCGCCCTCGGCCCGCAGGGTGATCGGCAACACGGCCTTCGTCCACAGCCGCAGGCCGACGCGCATCGACCCCTCCTCGCCGTCGCTGGCAAGGCGGCGAACGACGCCCAGCCCCCAGAACCGCGCGAGTTCGGTGCGCACCGCGACCAGCGCGCCGATTCGCAGCCAGTCGCCCGGCCGCTGGGGAATCTGCGCGCCGAATCCGTTGTCGCTCTCGTCGCTGGCGAGCCAGGCCTCGGTGTCGGCGATCCGCGCCGCCTCGCCCAGGTGCTCGCGCAGGATGGTCTCCGATGCCAGCCGGAAACCCGGCGCCACGAGCAGGCGGGTCATCAGCGGCGTACGCGGCGATGCGCGGCGCGGAGCCTGCGGGCCGAAGTGCCGCAACAGGTACTCGAGCGTCTCGATGACCAGCGGCACGCCGTGCTTCTCGCCCAGCCGCACCGATTCGGGCAGGGTCTCGCGGACCTTGACGACCTGCAGCAGTGCATTCATGTCGCTGCGGGCATCCGCGATTCCGAAATAGCGCCGGTTCGGACTCGCAGCCACGTCCGGTCCGTGTCGGGTGGGGGGACGCTGCGTGGCCAGGTCGACATAGTGGGTGGTTCGTTCGTCGGGCTGCAGGTGCAGTGCGAAGCCGCGCGCGAACCAGCCGATCGCCCGCTCGGCGATCTCCACCTGCGCGGGCAGCAGCGTCTCGGTGCCGGCGCTGCCCAGGACCAGCACCCGCAGATACTCGCGCTGCACGCTGCTGTCGCTGTGCGACACCGCATAGATGCGAAGCGGCGTGGTGGCGACCCCGGCCACCTCTGCCTGCGCATAGGCCCGGGCAGCACTGGCCCACAGCCGCTGCGAGCCGCCCTGGTAGCGCAGGCAGAGCCACTTCAGTTCGGCCCCGACCGCACGGATCGCCCGCGCGCAGCACGGAGCGAGCCTGGGCGCGAAGTCGGCCGCGGCCGCCTCGTCGGCGGTCTGCCCGAGGTCGAGGCAGTGCAGGTAGGCGTTCGCCAGCGACTCCCAGAACCCGGAGGCCGAACGCCACAGGCGGAGATCCTCGCCGCGCGACAGGCGCGCCGCGGCGACGTACTCGGCGGTCAGCCGACGCTGGTGCGGCTTGGCAGCCTCGTCGAGGTACTCGACCACCTGGAACAGCGTGGAGGGAGCGAAGCCCTCGGCATTGCGCAGGGTGTCGAGGTAGGCGCGTACCTCGTCGAGGCGAGCGCAGGGCTCGCCGCCGCGCAGCGACTCGATCAGGGCGCGCGCGGCAGCGGGATCGGCCAGGGGGTGATCCGGCCGCTTGCTGAACCATCCGAACATGGGCGAGGCCGGGCGTTCCCGGTGGGCAGTGCACTCGTGGACCCTGACGGTATCACCAAGCGCCGCCATCCTCCAGCGCTCGCGCCCGTCCGCGCTCGGTGTCCACGCCGCGCAGCAGCGCGAGCCCGGCCACGAAGAACAGTCCTGTGACGAGGATCGCGAGCCTGTGGTCACCCGCGCTCGCCCAGCTCACCAGCCCGTAGCAGAGCGGGCCGACGATCGATGCGAGCTTGACCGAGAGCCCCCACAGGCCGAAGCATTCCGCACGTCGGCTGGCCGGCGCGAGCAGCCCGACCAGCGCGCGGCCGGCCGACTGGCTGGCGCCCAGGCACAGGCCCACCACGTTGGCGGCCACCCAGAACAGTTCCGGCCCGCTCGATGCCCACGCGAGGCCGATCGCGAGCATCCAGCCCAGCAGCGTGATCGCGAACGTGCGCACATGGCCGAGCCGGTCCTGAACCTGGCCGAAGGCGGCGGCACCGATCGCCGCGGTGATGTTCACGAGCAGGATGAGCTGCACGGTCTGCGCGGTCTCGAAACCGAGCGCCTGCTCGGCATAGATCGCGGCCAGCGCGACGACGGTCTGCACGCCGGCCTGGGCCACGGCGATGCAGGCGAGCAGGCGCCGCAGGTCGGGCAGGTGGGCGAGCGTGGCCAGCGATTCTCGCAACTGCTGCCAGGCCGCGCGCGCCAGCGACCGCGCAGCCTGCGGCTGCCGAACGGGCGCGGGCGGCGTCCGCTCCCGCAGGAACAGGAAGGTCGGCAGCGCGGCGAACGCGAACAGGCCGGCGGTGATCAGCATGCATACCCCGACCGTCGCGTGGGCGGACGCCTCGGCCGCCAGGGGCGAGGTGATCCACGCCAGGCACAGCGCCAGCGCGGCAAGCCCCCCCAGATAGCCGACCGCCCAGCCCCAGCCCGACAGCCGGCCGATCGCCTCCGGGCGGGCGAGTTCGGGCAGGAACGCGGCGATCAGGTTCTCGCCCAGGCTGAAGCACAGGCACGAGAAGGCGACCAGCAGCACGGCGAGCACCAGATCACCGGGCCCGACCAGCGCGAGGCCCGCGGTCCCGAGCACGCAGCCGGCCGTGGTCCAGGCGAGCCATGCCTTCTTGCTCGCGTGCCGGTCCGCGTGCGCGCCCAGCAGGGGTCCGAGCAGCATCGCCACCGCGTACGCGACCGAGAGCGCCAGCGTCCACGCGAGCGTCCCCCAGGTCGCGCCCGCGGCCACCACCGACACGAAGTAGGCGTTGAACACCGCGGTGATCACCACCGTCGTGTAGCCGGAATTGGCGAAATCGTAGAGCGCCCAGGCCGCCACCTCGCGGCGGGCAACCCCGGGGGCGAGCGCGGACGACGCGTTCACCGCCGTCGGGGGCCGATGCCGCAGGACGGATGCCGCGCGACCGCGCTGGGCCCGGCCGGTCGCCGGGCATCGCCTGCGGCCCGTCGGTCATCGGCGCGCGCCGACTGCCCGGACCGGATTTTCACCGGACGCACCCGCGCGAGGGCCCGGGCCCGGGAGACGAGGCCGCGCGAGCCGGTTGCCTCAGCGCTCGCCACCGGACTCGCCGGGCTGCCGCGGCGCTTCCGCCTCGGCGCCCAGCACCCGGCGCAACAGCCGGTTCTCGTAGCGCGTGGCCGAGAGCGAGGCCTTGGCCACGTCGTGAAACGAGATCACGCCCACCAGCGCGCCGGCCTCGGTCACCGGCAGATAGCGCACATGGCGCGCGGTCATCGCCTCGCAGACTTCGTCGATCGTGTCCGAGGGCTGGCCGAGCATCGGGTCGGGGACCATCACGTCGCCGGCCACGCGCGCGCCGAGCTGCCCGCCGGCCTGTTCGAGCGCGCCCAGCACTTCGCGGAAGGTGAGCAGGCCGACCATCCGCCCCTGGTCGAGGACCACCAGCGAGCCGATGTCCCGGGCTACCATCGCCGCCACGCAATCGACGAGCGCGGTGTCCGGGGACACCGAGTGGATCGCACTGCCCTTGAGCTTGAGTACGTCACGGATCAGCACGTCGCCTCCCTCGCGGGTTCTGGCCGCCCGCAACCGACCGTCGGTCGCTACTTGGCGGCCACCACCATGATCTCGATCAGGGTCTGCTCGTCGCCCAGGGCCACCTGCACCGTCGCGCGCGCCGGCAGGTTCTTCGGATCGACCCAGGCGAGCCAGGCCTCGTCCATGCCCGGCTTGTTGCGCATGTCGCTGATGTAGCAGGTCGCCGACAGGATCCGCGACTTGCTGGTGCCGCACAGCGCGAGCACGCGATCGATCTCGGCCAGCACCTGTTCGGTCTGGCCGCGGATGCCCTGCGAGGTGTCGGGAGCCACCATGCCGGCGAGATGGCACAGGCCGTTGTATTCGACGGCATCGCTGAGCTTGGGACCCGCGGGATGGCGGACGATGGCAGTCATCGGGCTTCCTTTCTTTCGATCGCTGTTCGGGACCGCGGGCCGCACGCAGCCCGCGGGACCCCGAGCGTATCAGCACCCGCCTGCGGCGCGAGGATCGCCACCGCGCGTGCAGGGGGCGGCCCGCGCCGCGGGGCGCAGCCCATCCCGGGCGCGCCTCAGCGCCAGCGGGCGACCTCGCCGGAATCCACCGGCGAGGCCCGGTGCCCCCAGGCCTGGCGCACCCACGTCACGACCGCGGCGACCTCGTCGTGGGTCATCTGGTGCGAGAACGGCGGCATTCCGTACGGCCGGGGGTTGCCGGCCGTGGCGGGCGGGAAACCGCCGGAGAGCACGACCCGGATCACGTTCGCCGCCGAGGGAGCCGTCACCGCGCGGTTGCCGGCGAGCGGTGGCCAGCCCGGGGCCCCCTCGCCGTCGCGCCCGTGGCAGTCCTGGCAATGGACTCGGTAGAGGCGCTCGCCGTTCGCGAGTACCCGTGCCTCGGCGGGGCGTACCGCAGGCGCATCGGGGCGCTCGCCACCCCGGGCCACGGGCGGATCCGAGAGAAAGGTCACCATCGCGCGCAGGTCGGAGTCGGCGAGCCGGCTCGTGCCGTGCAGCACGACCTCGGCCATCGGCCCCAGCGCCGAGCCATGCGCGGCGACGCCATCGCGCAGCAACGCGACCACGTCTTCGACCGGAAGCCCGCGACTGCCCGCCTGCGCGGGATCGACCAGCGACGGCGCGTACCAGCGCGCACTGATCATGGGCGCGCCGTCGAACTCGCGACGGCGATCGATCGCGCCCCAGCGATTGTGCGGGGCGTGGCAGGCCGAGCAGTGCGCCAGTCCGCGCACGAGGTAGGCACCGCGATTCCAGGCCTCCGATCGCGCCGGATCGTCGTGGTGCGCCTCCGGACGGAACCACAGCGCCCGCCACAGCGACAGCGCGACCGACCATCCGTAGACGCCGCGCAGGCGATGACCGGGGTGCGGCGCGTCGACCGCCGGCAGGCTGCGCAGCCACGCGTGGATCGCATCGGCGTCGGCCGCTCGCACCCGCGTGAGCTGCGGATAGGGACAGGCCGGGTACAGCGCGCGACCGCCCGGCGCGAGGCCCTCGCGCAGCGCGCGCCGGAAGTCGGCGGCGGACCAGCCGCCGATGCCGCTGTGCGGATGCGCGGTGAGATTGCGGCTCACCAGCGTGCCGAAGGGCGTCTCGATCGGACGTCCCCCTGCCATCAGGGCACCACCGCGCGCGGTGTGGCAGGCCACGCAGTTGCCGGCGCGCGCAAGGTAGGCGCCGCGCATCACGATCGCCGCGCCATCAGCGCTCTCGCGCTCGGCCAGCGGCCCCTGACCGCCCGCCGCGCGCGCGGACTCCGGGCCGGACGCATCCGGCAGGCTCCACCCCACGACCGCGGCGACCAACAGGCCGACGATCGCTGCCGCCACGGCCCCGCGTCGGCGACTCACCTAGGCCCCGCTCCCGCAGCGAACCGGAAGCGGCGCGGGCAGGCGCGATGCCGCGCGCCCCTGGTCGGGCACCGGTTGCGCGGCGAGCCACTCGGCGACCGCGGTGAGGTCCTCCGGCGACAGCGCGCGCGCGATGTCGGCCATGCAGTCGGGTATCGACGCCCGCCGCGCACCGCTGCGCCAGGCGCCCAGTTGCGCGACCAGGTAGTCGCGCGGCAGCCCGAGCAGCCCGGGGATCGCCGGTCGCGCGCCGGTGAGCGCAGGCCCGTGGCAGGCCGCGCACGCCGGCAGGCCGCGACCCGGATCGCCGCGGCGGCCCAGCGCCTCGCCCCGCTCCAGGCGCGCGGCGGGAGCCCGGATCGGCGGCGGAGGCGGATAGGGCAGCGCGAGACTGGCAAAGTGGGTCGCGATCTCGCGCAGGTAGGCGTTCGACAGCGGCGTCACCAGATGCACCATCGCGGCGTGGTGTCTGCGGCCATCGCGGAAGTTCACCAGCTGGTTGTACAGGTACCCCGCAGGCTTGCCCGCGATGCGCGGAAAGAAACCCTCGGGTGTCGCGCGCCCCTGCGGTCCGTGGCAGGGCGTGCAGGCCTGCATTCGTCGCGACATGTCGTCGAGGGCACCGAGGTCCGCCCGGGCCGGTGTCGGCAGGGCGAGGGCCGAAGCCAGCACGACGACGACACCCGCGCGGCGCCAGACGGTCGCGCGCCGCCACCATGCCCCCGAGCGCATCGCGATCGCCTGGCGACCGCGATGGTCGCGCGCATCCGCCGACCCGCCCGCCGGCTGCATGCCTGCCACCACCGGCGCGTCAGTCACTGCCCCGCGCGGGCGCCCGGCGCCGGCCGGCTGCGTCGCGGCGCTGCTCGAGCCACGCGGTGAAGGCCTCGGCAGGCATCGGCGGGGCGATCGCATGCCCCTGCGCGAGCTCGCATCCGAGCGCGCGCAGCGCCTCGAGCTGACCCTCGCTCTCCACGCCTTCGGCCACCGACACGCGACCGAAGGCCCGCGCGAGGTCGATCACCCCCTTCACGATCGCGCGATCGCCCGCGTCCTCGAGCATGGTCTCCACGAACGAGCGGTCGATCTTGAGCGTGGAGGCGGGCAGCCGCTTGAGGAACGACAGCGAGGAGTAGCCGGTTCCGAAATCGTCGAGCGCGAAGTCCACACCGATCGACCGGCAGGTCTGCATGGTACGCGTCACGGTGGAGAGATCCGCCAGCGCCGCGCGCTCCAGAACTTCGAGCCTGACGCGAGCGGGCGCTACCCGCGGATGGCGGGCAAACAGCGACTGGAGGCGATCGGGAAACCCCGGGTCGCGCAGCTCCAGCGCCGCGATGTTCACGCTCAGGCCACCGCACAGCCCGCGCACCAGCCACGACACACCCTGGCTCAGGGCCTGCTCCAGCACCCAGTCTCCGAGCCGGGCGATCGCCGGATCGTGCTCGATCATCGGCAGCCACTCGTCCGGGGCGCGCAGCGACGCGCCGGCGGGTTGCCAGCGCACCAGCGCCTCGGCGAAGCACACCTCCTGCGTGCGCAGGTCGATCACCGGCTGGAAATGCAGGCGCATCTCGCCCTCGGCAATCGCCCGGGCGATCCGCCCCACCTGCCGGCGACGCTCCTCGGCGACACGGTCGCCCTCGACGTCGTAGACGCACGCCCGGTTGCGCCCGGCAGCCTTGGCCGTGTACATCGCCTGGTCGGCCTGGCGCAGGAGCACGTCGGCGTCGGCCTCCGAGGGCGGCACCAGCCGCACGCCCACGCTCGCCGTCAGGCTTACCTCGACGCCGGGCAGCACCTCGATCGGCTCGGCGATCCGACAGACCAGGCGCCCGACCAGACGCTCTGCCTCGAGCGGCGATTCGAGCGCGGAGAGCACCAGCACGAACTCGTCGCCTCCCAGCCGTGCGACGGTATCGACGCTGCGCAGCGACTGGGAAAGACGCGCGGCCATCGAGACGAGCAGCCGGTCGCCCGCCTCGTGTCCCCAGGTGTCGTTGACGCGCTTGAAGGCGTCGAGGTCGAGATACACCCCGGCCAGCAACCGACCGCTGCGCGCGTGTTCGGCGAGCGCACGCGAGAGCCGGTCTGACAGGAGCGCCCGGTTGGGCAGCTGGGTCAGCGCGTCGTGGAACGCCATGTGCTCGATGCGCTCGTCGACCCGCCTGCGCTCGAAGGCCTGGGCGAAGGTGCTCACTACCATGCGCAGGACTTCCACCTCCGCCTCGCCCCACTGCCGGCACCCTCGCACGTGATCGAACCCGGCGAACCCCTCGAGCTGCCCTCGCCACGACAGCGGCAGCACCAGCAGCGAGCGTACGCCCTGCGTCTCGAGGATGCCCCGTTCAGACGTCGCCTCCGGCGGAAGCTCGTCGAGCGAAGCCAGTCGGATCGGCTGCCCTGCGTGCAGTTGGCTCATCCACCAGGGCGCGGCCGCCACGGGCAGATTCTGCAGGTGCTCGCGCTCGGCCGAGATGCCGGGCGCGCACCACTCGTGCGTGTTGCTGACGCCCTCGCCGGCATCGACCACCCTGAACACGTAGGCACGGTCGACGTCGAACATGCGCCCGATCGCCGCGAGCGTGCGATCGATGTTGGCGTCGATCTCGCTCGCGGGCTGGGAGATGAAGTCGCTCGCGGTACGCGCGAGCAGCGCGAGCAGATCGGTGCGCAGTTCCGTCATGTCATTTACAGGACAGCGCCTGCCGGCCGGCTAGCCGGGTCGTCGGCTGGGTCCTCGACCGTCGACCGCAGACCGGAGCGGGACTCGGACATGAACGACTCCTTGCAAGGCACGGGGCTCGGTCGCCCGACATCCGTGCCGGGGCCGCGCCGGGACCCGCGCCTTCGTGCGAGATTAGCCGCGATCCGGGCACACGGGCAAGCGGCCCGGACCGGCACCGGTTCCCTCGCTGCGACCGAGCACGCGCGTTCGCACGACGATGGGCCTCCCGCGCCCCGCCCGGCGGACGTCCGCGCTGCCCGGCCCGCGTGAACCCGCGCACGGTGACTGCCGGCGGCCAGTCTCTCCTCGGCCCTGGCCGCCCGTCGGCGGGCGGCGAAGGTCCGGGGTCACGGGGCTCTACAGCCCGTACAGGCGACGGGTGTTGCCCTCGAGGATGCGCTTCTGGACCGCTTCGTCCATCTGGGCGAGCCCGCGCACCGCCCGCGCCTTGCCCAGCCAGCCCATGTCGAACGGATAGTCGGTGCCGTACACCACGCGATCCTTGCCCAGCTTGTCCACGGCGAACTGCAGCGCCTGCGCGTCGTGGATCAGCGTGTCGAAATGGAAGCGACGCAGATAGCGCTCGGGCGTTCCAGCACCGTGGACCTTCGGCTCCTGCCGCTCGCCATAGCCATGGCGCCAGCGGCCCATGATCCACGGCGTGAAGCCGCCGGTGTGCGCGAGCAGGAAGCGCAACTTCGGGAAGCGGTCGAGCACGCCGCCGAAGATCAGGCTGGCGGCCGCGATGGTGGTGTCGAGCGGGTTGCCGATGAAGTTGCGCAGGTAGTAGGACTTCAGCCGGTCGTTGACACCCATCACGTCCACCGGGTGGATGAACACCGGCACGTCGGTGTCCGAGACCGCGCGCCAGAACGGGTCGAGCGCGCGGTCATCGAGGTTGGTCCCGGCGACGTTCGAGCCGATCTGCACGCCGATGTGGCCGCGGCGCACGGCGCGGCGCAGTTCCTTCGCGGCCGCCTTGGGCGCCTGCAGCGGCACCTGGGCCATGCAGCGGAAGCGACCGGGGTTCTCTTCGCACACGTCGAGCATCGCGTCGTTGAGCGCGGCGGACAGTTCGGTGTTGAGCCCGGCGTCGAGCGCGTAGTAGGTCATCGGCGGCACGACCGAGATGATCTGAAGATCCACGCCGGTGCGCTTCATGTCCTTCAGACGCAGCGACAGGTCGAAGGTCTCCGGCGGGAGCGGATTGGGCACCACCCGCTCCTGACCGAGGATCGTGGTGCGCGAGACGAGCAGTTCCCACTTCTTCCCCTGCTCGATGCTGATGCTGCGGCCGAAGCGGCCTCGGCGGACGTCCTCGATGAACGACAGGGGCGCGATGTGCGCGTGGGGGTCGATGACCATGCGGGGTCTCCTCGCTGCGGCGGGTCGGGTTAGCCCGGCGCACGCTCGGCCGGGATGCGGGCGCGAGCATACTGGCAATCGCGCGCGCGCGCGACGCCCGTCCGGCGGACCCGAGACCGGCGCGGGCGGCGCCGACCGACGGCTCCGGGTACCTAGAGTCCGCCCGCCCTGCGAAAGTGATCGTAGCGGTCCATCGACTCGACCGCGATGTCGCGTATCCGGTTGCCCTGCAGCACCTGCAGCGCCACCTGCACGCCGGGTTTTCCACTCGCCCAGAGCCGCCGGTAGAGATCCGCCTGCCCGGCGATCTCCTCGCCACCGATACCGGTGATGATGTCGCCCCGGCGCAGCCCGGCCCGTTGCGCGGGACTGCCCGGCGTGACCCGCAGCACGACGAGCCTGCCCTGCAGTTCCTGGGTGTGCAGGCCCAGCCACGGTCGCCCCTCGCTGCGCCGACCGTTCGCGATCAGGTCTCCCAGCACGGGGCGCAGCGCGCTCACCGGCACGAACAGGTTGCCGGGCATGTTCGCCTTGGGCTGGGCGGCATCGGCGACGAACAGCGAGCCGATGCCCAGCAGCCTGCCGTCGCGGCCGATCAGCGACGCGCCCGCGAAGTCGGGCCGCGGCGGCAGCGTGAAGATCGCATCCTCGAGGATGTACTCCCAGTAACCGGTGAACGTCCTGCGCGAGGCGATGTAGGCGACGTCCGCCCCCGCCGCGCTCGCCAGCAGCACCGGCTGTGAAGCGATCAGCGGCACCGGATCGCCCAGTTCGATCGGGCGCACGGCGGGCGCGCTCGATGTGCGCAGCAGGGCGAGACCGGTCGGCGTATCGAACCCCACGAGCGTCGCGGGGATCGTGCGGCCGTCGCTGAAGGTGATCTCGATGCTGGCTGCCTCGACCACGATGTAGCCGATGGTCAGCACCAGCCCGCTGCTGTCGATCAGCACCCCCGAGCCTTCGCGATCGGGGCCGAGCAGTTCCATCGAGGTGGCGTCGCGCAGCGCACGCATGCGGATGCGCACCACCGCGCCGACCGCCTCGCGCAGGCGACGCGCCGCCTCGGCCTCGTCCGTGGGCCGGGCCTGCGCATCGCGCTCCGACGGCGCGCGGGTCTGGGCCTCGGCCGGTCCGGCCAGCGAGAGCAGCGCGAACAGCAGTCCCGTGACCCCGACGGCGAGGGCCGACCGGACGAGGGCACCGCAGCGGTGGACGTTCTCGGGCATGGGGGACTCCACGGAGGGGCGGCCGCCGGCGGCGACCGTGGGTGACGAAGGCTTCTGCCGCGCGAACGTCCAGGCTGGCGGGCTTCGACGCGGCGCGGGCGGTCAGGGCAATCCGACGGTGACCCCCGCGACCCGGACGACTCCGATGCCCCGAGCCCTCCGGACGATCATGCGAACAACCGGATGACCCAGCGCCGAACCGATCGGCCAGCGGCCTCCCCGACGATTGG
>JBIPNU010000452.1:0-2977 GCA_044370615.1 Burkholderiales bacterium | reverse complement strand
CGATCGGAGCCCAGGCCCCGGCCTCGCCGGAGGCGACCCTGGTGCCGGGGCCGGGCATGGAACTCACCATGCAGCGCTGCGTGATCTGCCACGAGGCCCAGCACATCACCCGCTCGCGGCTGACCCGGGCGGAGTGGCTGGAGAACACCGAACTGATGATCAAGCGCGGCGCCCCGGTGGCCCCGGGCGAGGTCGCCCCGATCGTCGAGTATCTGTTCGCCTTCTACGGGCGAAATGACGACGGCACGCCGCGGCCACGGCCGCAGGGTGCTGCGGCGGCAGCCGCGCCGGCCGCCGGCCCGGGCTCCGGTCCGCGCGACGTGCAGACGCTGCTCGCCACCTACGGCTGCAGCGGTTGCCATGCGGTCGATGGCAAGGTGGTCGGCCCGAGCTTCCGGGAGGTCGCGAAGCGCTTCTCCGAGCAGGCCGGTGGCGGGGAGCGGGTCGCGCGGCGCATCCGCGAAGGCGGGGCCGGCGACTGGGGCTCGATCCCGATGCCCCCGAATCCGGCCATCAGCGACGCCGAACTGCGCTCGCTCGTCGCCTGGGTGTTCGCCCAGCGCTGAGGTCAGCATGCGACGCCCCGAGCGCGCGCGCGGTCGGGATCCGGGTCCCTGAGGACGTGATCATCCGGGCTGGTCCCGTCTCGCGTATTGCGTCTGCGTCGCGGTGCGGCGGCCTCGATCGCGGGCACCGTGCTGCGCCGTCCGCGATCGAGCGCGGGATCGCCGGCTCGCGAAAGGTTCAGGCCGCGCCGGCGACGATCCAGCGGACCAGCAGCAGCAGCGAGACGACCAGGACGGCTGCGCCGACCAGGCCCCCGATCACCACCTGGAGCGGGGTGATCGATGCGACGTCCTGCGCGAGATCGCGCCCGCGCCGGATCCCGAGAAAGCTCCACAGCACCGCGCGCGCCACTGCCAGCGGGCCCGCGCGAGGCGGCCGGGTGCCGGCTGCCGGCGGGGTGGGCGCATCATCCGTCCGGGTTGGCTCGCTCATCGCCTGCGAAGCATAGCAGAGCGGCTCGAAGGCCCTGGCTGCGCGGGATCGAACCGCTGCGCGGCTGCCCGCCACCGGCCCCTCGGGTCGCGCCGGTCGGGGAGGACCGAGCCCTGCGGCCAGTGGGTGCGCGGCCCGTGCTTTCGCCGATCGCCGCACCCACCGGCCTTGAAACCGGCGGCGCGATGCCCCACCTGTCCTGCATACCCCAGTCCCGCCGGAGGGCACGATGCGCTTCGACCGCTTCACCACCCGCTTCCAGCAGGCCTTCGCCGATGCCCAGAGCCTGGCCGTCGGCGCAGACAGCCAGTTCATCGAACCGCAGCACCTGCTGCTCGCATTGCTCGACCAGCAGGAGGGTTCCACCGCCGCGCTGCTCGGTAAGGCCGGGGGCAACGTCTCCGGCCTGCGCGAGGCGCTCCGCCAGGCCGTCGCGCGCCTGCCGAAGGTCGATGGCCACGGCGGCGATGTCCAGGTCGGCCGCGACCTCTCGGCCCTGCTCAACCTGACCGATCGCGAGGCGCAGAAGAGGGGTGACCAGTTCATTGCCTCCGAGCTGTTCCTCCTCGCCGCATGCGATGAGCGCGGCGAGACCGGCCGATTGCTCAAGCAGCATGGGGTCACGCGTGCGCAGCTCGAGCTGGCGATCGGCCAGCTGCGCGGAGGCGAGTCGGTATCGAGCGCCGAGGCCGAAGGCAGCCGCGAGGCGCTGAAGAAGTTCACGCTCGATCTCACCGAGCGCGCGCGGGCGGGCAAGCTCGACCCGGTGATCGGACGCGACGACGAGATCCGGCGTGCGATCCAGGTGCTGCAGCGGCGGACGAAGAACAATCCGGTCCTGATCGGCGAGCCCGGGGTGGGCAAGACGGCCATCGTCGAGGGCCTGGCCCAGCGGATCGTCAATGGCGAGGTACCCGACACGTTGCGCAACAAGCGGGTGCTCTCGCTCGACATGGCAGCGCTGCTGGCGGGTGCCAAGTACCGCGGCGAATTCGAGGAACGCCTGAAGTCCGTGCTCAAGGAAATCGCGCAGGACGAGGGACGCACCATCGTCTTCATCGACGAGATCCACACGATGGTCGGCGCGGGCAAGGCCGAGGGCGCGATCGACGCGGGCAACATGCTCAAGCCGGCACTGGCGCGCGGAGAACTGCACTGCATCGGCGCGACCACCCTCGACGAGTACCGCAAGTACGTCGAGAAGGACGCCGCGCTCGAGCGCCGGTTCCAGAAGGTACTGGTCGACGAGCCCAGCGTGGAGTCGACGATCGCGATCCTGCGCGGGCTGCAGGAGAAGTACGAACTGCACCACGGCGTGGAGATCACCGACCCGGCGATCGTGGCGGCGGCCGAACTCTCGCAACGCTACATCACCGACCGCTTCCTGCCCGACAAGGCGATCGACCTGATCGACGAGGCGGCGGCACGCATCAAGATGGAAATCGACTCCAAGCCCGAGTCGATGGATCGGCTCGACCGACGCCTGATCCAGCTCAAGATCGAGCGCGAAGCGGTGCGCCGGGAGAAGGATGAAGCCTCCCAGAAGCGGTTCGCGTTGATCGAAGAGGAAATCGAGCGGCTCGGCCGCGAGTATGCCGACCTCGAGGAAGTATGGAAGGCGGAGAAGGCGCAGCTGCAGGGCTCGCAGCAGGTGAAGGAGGAGATCGATCGCCTGCGCGCGCAGCTGGTCGAACTGCAGCGCCAGGGCAAGTTCGACAAGGTGGCCGAGATCCAGTACGGCCGCATGCCCCAGCTCGAGGCGCAGCTGCGCCAGGCGACCGAGCGCGAGGCGGGTGCCGGCGGCGAGCGGCCGCGGCTGCTGCGCACGCAGGTCGGGGCCGAGGAGATCGCCGAGGTGGTGTCGCGCGCCACCGGCATCCCGGTGTCGAAGATGATGCAGGGCGAGCGCGAGAAGCTGCTCGCGATGGAAGGCGCGCTGCACCGACGGGTGGTCGGACAGGACGAGGCGGTGCGCCTG
>JBIPNU010000450.1:0-2981 GCA_044370615.1 Burkholderiales bacterium | reverse complement strand
GACAACCGCCCGGGTGCCTGTATGGGCGTACGTCGGGGCTTGTGGCAGACTGGTCCGGTCGTTGTCTCTGGAGAAGGAGTCGCGTCATGCCCCGCTCGCTCGCGCCGTGCATCATGGTCACCGCCCTGGGGGTGGCCACCCCGCTTGCCGCGCAGACGTTCCCGGTCAAGCCGATCCGCATCATCGTGCCCTTTCCGCCTGGCGACACGCTGGACACCATGTCGCGACTGATCGGCCCGCGCCTGACCGAGCGGCTCGGCCAGGCGATCCTGGTCGACAACCGTGCCGGTGCCGCCGGACAGCTCGGTCTCGAGCTCGGCGCACGGGCCGCCCCGGACGGCTACACGCTGGTGGGCGGCCAGGGCGGCAATCTCGTGGTGCAGCCGCACACCTACAGGAAACTGCCCTACGACACCTTCCGTGACTTCACGCCGATCGCCAACGGGACGCGCAACTACCTCGCGCTGGTGGCGAGCGCGACCGGTCCGTTCAAGTCGGTCCAGGATCTGCTCGCCTACGCGCGGGCGAACCCCGGCAAGCTGTCGCTCGCCTCCAACGGCGAGGGTGGCTGGCCGCACATGTCGATCGAGATGCTGCGCATGGCCAGCAACTTCAGCTACCTGCACGTGCCGTTCAAGGGCAGCACCCAGATCGTGAGCGAGATCCTCGGCGGGCGCGTCGACGCCACCATCCTGGGCATCGGCGCGCTCGCGCCGTTCATCCAGAGCGGCCGGCTGCGGCTGCTGGCCGTGACCAGCCCGACCCGGGCCACCCAGTTCCCCGACGCGCCCGCCATGGCCGAATCGGTGCCGGGCTACGACTCGCGCGGCTGGTTCGGCTA
The DNA here is from genome assembly GCA_044370615.1 of Burkholderiales bacterium. Classification (GTDB taxonomy): domain Bacteria; phylum Pseudomonadota; class Gammaproteobacteria; order Burkholderiales; family CAIKXV01; genus CAIKXV01. Next base: position 2,140 of record JBIPNU010000450.1, on the reverse strand, counting down.
TCTCGGGCCGGCAGGCATGCAGCCCAGGGTGGTCGAGCTGCTCAATGCCGAGATCAACCGCGCGCTCAACCTGCCCGACATTCGCGAGAAGCTCGAAGCGACCGGACTCACCGTGCTCAACGAATCGCCCCAGGCCTTCGCAAGGACGCTGCGCGAGGATTTCGATACCTACGGCAAGGTGATCCGCGCGATCGGCCTGATCCCCCAGTAGCCACGCCACGGGCGGCAGCCGCGACGCAGGCCGGGAGGCCGATGGGCACGGCGGACACTCGCGCGCGCGCGTCCGCCGGCGGCCGTGCGCGGGCCCTCGCGCCGCCTGCCAGCCGATGCGCAGGGCTCGGCATCCACGGTCCAGCCAGACCCCAGCACCTCTCCAGAAGGAGTCGCCGATGAGCACCGCCCCCGACCCGCACGAGCGCACCGAAGTGCGCGACGGCATGCGCATCACGTGGCACCAGCGCATCGTCGCGCGCGACGGCCTCGTGCTGCGTGCCGATGTCTACCGCCCGGTCGCGGAAGATGCGCGCTGCCCGGTGATCCTCACCTACGGCATCTACGCAAAGGGGCTCTCGTACCAGGAAGGCTATCCGCTGCAGTGGGAGAAGATGGTCGAGGATCATCCGGAGATCCTGCGCATGTCCTCCAACCGCTACCAGAACTGGGAGACGACCGATCCCGAGTGCTGGGTGCCGGATGGCTATGCGATCGTGCGGGTGGATTCGCGCGGTGCGGGCTGGTCGCCCGGGCTGATGGACCCGAGCTGCCCGCAGGAGGTGGAGGATCTGTACGACTGCATCGAGTGGGCGGGCACGCAGGCGTGGTCAAACGGCAGGGTCGGGATGCTGGGCATCTCCTATTACGCGAGCAACCAGTGGCGGGTGGCCGGCATGAACCCGCCGCACCTGGCCGCGATCATTCCCTGGGAGGGGCAGAACGATCGCTATCGCGACTCGGGCTACCACGGCGGCATCCTGTGCCAGTTCCAGGAGCGGTGGGCGAAGCATCAGGTGGTGAACGTGCAGTACGGTCGCGGCGACAAGGCGATGAAGAACCCGAACACCGGCGAATCGGTCGCGGGCCCGATCACCCTGAGCGACGAGGAACTCGCGGCCAACCGGCTCAACGCCTACGAGGAGCTGAAGAAGCACCCGTTCGACGACGAGTGGCACCGCTCGCGCTCGGCCGATCTCTCCCTCGTCAGGACCCCGCTGCTCACCTGCGCCAACTGGGGCGGGCAGGGCATCCACCCGCGCGGCAACTTCAACGGCTTCACCGAGACGCCGGCGGACACGCCCAAGTGGCTGGAAGTGCATGGCGATTCGCACTGGTCGATGTTCTCCACCGCCTACGGCGTGGCGCTGCAGAAGCGCTTCTTCGACCACTTCCTCAAGGGCGAGGCCAACGGCTGGGACCGGCAGCCCCGCGTGCAGCTCAACATCCGTCATCCCGGAGAGCGGTTCGTGCTGCGTCACGAGGACGAGTGGCCGCTGGCGCGCACCCGATGGACGAAGTTCCACCTGGACCCGGCGACGCGTGCACTGAACGATCGGCCGGTGGCGACCGCCGGCACCCTCGAATACGAGGCCATGGGCGACGGGGTGACCTTCACCACGCCGCCGCTGGCGGAGGACACCGAGATCACCGGGCCGATGATGGCGAAGCTGTTCGTCTCGTCCTCGACGAAGGATGCCGACCTGTTCCTGGTCGTGCGGGTGTTCGACCCGCAGGGAAAGGAACTGACGTTCATGGGTTCGACCGACCCGAACACCCCGATCGCCAACGGATGGCTGCGCGCGTCGCACCGCGCCCTCGACCCGGCGAAGAGCCTGCCGTGGCGACCGTGGCATCCGCATGATCGCGCGCAGTGGATGACCCCGGGTGAGGTCTGTGAATGCCAGGTCGAGATCGTCACCAGCTGCATCGTGGTGCCCAGGGGCTGGCGGATCGCCCTGACCGTGCGCGGGAAAGACTACGAGTACGACGGCGAGCTCTCGCCCTTCGCGAGCCGTTTCCACTACGGCACGCGAGGCACCGGTGGCATGACCCACGCCGATCCCGACAACCGGCCGGCGGACATCTACGGTGGGAAGGTCACCCTGCACGCAGGGGGCGTGCACGAGGCGTACCTGCTGTTGCCGAT
>JBIPNU010000451.1:0-2981 GCA_044370615.1 Burkholderiales bacterium | reverse complement strand
AGGACACCCGCCACTGGGCGCGGATGTTCGACGACCCCGCCCGCGACGAGTGGCAGCGCCCGCAGGAGGTCATCCGGGCCCTTGCGTTGGCACCCGACGCGGTCGTCGCCGACATCGGTGCAGGCACCGGGTACTTCGCCTCGCGGCTTGCCGCCGCGCTCGAGCGCGGCCAGGTGCTCGCCTCCGATGCCGAGCCGGCCATGGTCAAGCACCTCGCCGAGCGCGCGAAGAAGGAACAGCGGCCCAATCTCGTTGCCATCGCCGGCACGGCCGATGACCCGCGGCTGCCCTCGAAGGTGGACGTCGCGCTGCTGGTCAACGTCTACCACCACATCGGTGCGCGCACCGACTACTTCCGACGACTGCAGGACTCGCTGCGGCCCGGTGGGCGCGTGGTGATCATCGACTACACGCTCGACTCGCCGAGCGGTCCGCCGAAAGGCTCGCGCATGCCGGCCGAGGCGGTCGTCGCCGAGATGAAGCAGGCGGGCTACACGCTGCTGCGCGAGCACCGCGTCCTGCCTCGCCAGTATTTCCTCGAGTTCCAGCCCGCCACGCGGTAAGGCGGCCCCGTCAGGGCTCGTGGCCGGTCATCGGGTTGGCATGACCCCACCCAGCCCCTTCTCCGGAGCCGCCGAACTCGCCCGCCGTATTCGCGCGGGCGTCGTGGATGCGCGCGCCCTGCTCGAGCAGCACCTCGATCGCATCGGGCGGCGCAATCCCGGGCTGAACGCCATCGTGCTGCTGCGTGCCGAGGCGGCGCGCGCGCGTGCCGATGCGGCCGACGCGGACGCGTGGCGCGGAAACTGGTGGGGCCTGCTGCACGGGGTACCGATCACGATCAAGGAGTGCTTCGACTGGGTTTACAGGCCGTCGGCCTGCGGGGGCCGGTGCGTGTCGGGTGTCGCGCCGACGCGCTGCGCCCGCTGGGCGCCTGCCCGCGGTCGCTGCCGCTCTCGCCGGACGTGGTGTGGGCGCTCGCGCGGGCGCGAGGCGTGGCGCACAGGATAGCCCCGGCTGATCACGTGCTGGGCGACCGGCGCGCAGGCCCCTGCGGCGCGCTATCCTTCCAGCGCGTCCCGCGGCCACGCGGGGCGAGAGGAGCCAACCGATGCCATCGATCAAGCACGCCGTGGACCCGACCTGCGAGGGCATCCCGCTGCAGGACCTGCTGAAGACCCGGGTTGCCCGCTTCGACCGGATCGAGCCCGACTGGGATGCATTCGCCGACTCGCAGGTCGAGGGGCGGCGCCGCGCGCAGTACCGGTTCATCGGCGCGGGAGGTTCCGGCAAGGCCGATCCGAACGCGATTCCCGCGGGCGGCTTCACGCTGAGCATCATGCGACTGCCGCCCGGGCAGGGTGGCTCTGCGCACACGCATGAAGTCGAGGAGGCCTTCTTCGTGCTCGACGGCGAACTCACCGTGTTCTTCGAGGGCGCCGACGGCGAGCGGGTGTCCACGCGGCTCGGACGCTGGGAGGCGATCTCCTGTCCGGCCGGCATCCTGCACGGGTTCGAGAACGAAGGCACCGTGGACGTGTACATGCAGACCTTCATCGGATCGGGCAAGCCCGGTCCGGTCGGCTTCGCCGACGAGGCGATCTACGCCGAGGAGCAGCAGCGACTGGCCGCGCGCCGCGCCCGACCCTGAGGGATCGAAGCGCACGGGCTGCACCATCGCTAGGCTCGACGCCGGTCACGACCTCGGCGCGTCGCAGGCTGGCGGTCTCGCAGCCCGGCCATCGATCGGGGGGCGACGCGCGGTCGGTGTAACCGACGCGCCACGCTCGGTCGTTGCAGACGTGCGCGACAGGTCGCGCACGTCGTGCGGGCCGCTACTGCAGCGTGATGTTGGCCGCCTTGATGATCGGACCCAGTCGCTGCAGGTCGTCGCGGATCGCCTGGCCAAGTTCCTCCGGCGTGGAGGTGGTATTGACCAGCCCCATGTTCGCCACGCGCTCCATCACCGAGGGCTGCTTCATGATGCGCACCATCTCGGTGTTCAGACGCCGGATGACCTCACGCGGCGCACCAGCGGTACTGACCACCGCGTAGAACCCGTTGGCGATCGGCATGTCGGCGAACCCCATCTCGGTGAGCGTGGGCACGGCAGGCAGCAGCGGCAGCCGGGTCGGGCCGATCACCGCGAGCGCCCGCAGCTTGCCGGCCTGTACGTGCGGGATGGAGGTCGCCGAATCGAACAGGAAGTCGACCTGTCCGGCAAGCACCGCGTTCAGCGCGGGCGCGATGCCGCTGTAGGGGACATGCAGCGCGCGCGTGCCAGTCTGCGCGCCGAACAGGACGCCCGCCAGCTGCGGATTGCTGCCGTTACCCGACGAGCCGAAGCTCAGCTTGTCGGGCTGGGCACGCAGCAGCGAGACGAACTCCTGCACGTTCGCGACCGCATGCCGGGGATGCACCGCGAGAATCAGGTTGAGCCGCGCCGGCATGATGATCGGGTCGAAGCTCTTCACCGCATCGAACGGCAGCGACTTGTAGACGTGCGGATTGATGGTGAGCGTGGCGGAACTGCAGATCATCAGGGTGTGACCGTCCGGCGCAGCGCGCGCCACCGCTTCTCCCGCCAGGTTGCCGCCCGCGCCAGGCCGGTTGACCACCAGCACCGGCTGGCCCAGCGCCGGCGAGAGCTCGGCGGCGATCAGTCGCGCGGTGGCGTCGAGGGACCCACCGGCGGGCACGGTCACCACCAGGTTGACCGGACGGGCCGGGTAGGCCTGGGCGTGGGCGACCAGGGCACCGGCGCCGGCCAGCGCGGCGAGCGCCGAGCCGAGGGCCCCTGCGAGTACGTTCATGTCGGAATCTCCCTGTGACACGGGTGGAGGCGGCGAGCCGCGGGGCGTGCGCGCACCGCGTCGGACGGGGGCGGACGTCGACTACAGCCGATCGTACTTCCGGCTGCTCCCGCGCGCCCGCTCGACCGGGTATTTGAGTGCGTTGAGCCGCATCTTGTCATGCGCGGC
>JBIPNU010000031.1:0-11124 GCA_044370615.1 Burkholderiales bacterium | reverse complement strand
TCCCGTGACCGCGCAGAAGTATCCGGACCGTCCGGTACGAATCGTGGTTCCCTTCGGCCCTGGCGGTGGCGCGGACATCTTCGGGCGACTGGTCGCCCAGCGATTCGCCGAAACCCTCGGGCAGACCGTGGTGGAGAATCGGCCCGGGGCCGGCAGCACCGTCGGCATCGAGTTCGTCGCCCGCGCCCAGCCTGACGGCCATACGCTGCTGTTCTCCTCGGCCGCGTTCAGCGCAGCAGCCGCCCTCTATCCGAAGCTCGGATACGATCCGTTGCGCGACTTCGCCCCGGTATCGCTGGTGGCCACCGTGCCGCAGGTCATCGTGGTCCACCCGTCGCTGCCGGTGAAGACCGTGCAGGACATCGTGCGCCTCGCACGCGCCCGTCCCGACCAGCTGCTCTACGCGACCGCAGGACCCGGCAGCCTGATCCACCTCGCCGGCGAACTGTTCATGTCGGTCACCGGCACCCGCCTGACCCAGGTGGCCTACAAGGGCGGTGGGCAGGCGATGACCGGCGTGCTGACCGGCGAGGCGCAGGTCATGTTCGCCACGATCGAAACGGTGATGGGCCAGGTGCGCGCCGGCAAGCTGCGCGCGATCGCCGTCACCACCAGCGAGCGTACCCCGGCGCTGCCGGCGGTGCCCACCGTGGGCGAGCAGGGCCTGTCGACCTACAGCTCGCAGGGCTGGTTCGCGCTGTTCGCGCCCGCGGGCACGCCGGGCGAAATCCTCAACCGGTTGCAGGTCGAGGTCGCGCGGGCGGTGAAGAACGCGGACTTCCGCGACCGCCTGCTCGGCGAGGGAGCGGTGCCGGTCGGGAGCACGGCGGCCGACCTGGATCGACTCGTCCGCGCCGAAATCGCCAAGTGGGCGCGGCTCGTCAAGGAGGCGAAGATCCGCGTCGACTGATGCCCGGAGTGCGCGCCATCGACGGACATCCCGCGACATGATCGGCATCGCGACCGATCGCGCGCACGAGGCCGGGATGCCCCGGAACCGGATCGTCCGCCCACGCTCCCCACGCCGTCGATTCGACTCCGGGCGTCGCCCAGCGCTCGACGCCAGACGGCTCGACGCTCCAGCCTGAACGGAACCGTACATGGGACAGCTCATCGACACCCTGGCCGCACATGCGGAGGACGCCCGCTGGGACATCCTGCCCGTCGATGTCCAGGCGCAGGCTCGCCGCGTGCTGCTCGACACACTGGGCGTGATGCTGGCCGGATCGCGTCGCACGGAGGTCGCACGCCTTCGCGAGCGCCTGCTCGGGATCGGCGCAGGCGACGCGGCCTCGGTCGCCACGACCACCGCGCCCTTCGCAGCGCCGACCACCGCCGCCCTGCTCAACGGCATTGCGGCACGGTCGATCGAGCTGTGCGAAGGGCATCGGCTCGTCTCCTGCCAGGCGGCGGCACAGGTGCTGCCCGCCGCACTGGCGACGGGCGAGGCCTGCGGGCGCAGCGGCCGCGAGATGCTCACCGCGCTGGTTGTCGGCTACGACATCGCGGTTCGCCTGGGCGCAGGGCTCCAGGCGCGTCCGCTCGCGCATCAGAACGGGCAGACCGCGCTGATTGGAGCCGCAGCCGCGGCAGCGAAGCTGCGCGGACTGGACGCCGCAGGCATCGGTGCCGCGCTGCGCATCGCCGCACCCCTGGTGATGGTGCCGAGCTACACGCTGACGGCGGCAGGCGCCACCGCGCTCAACGTCGCGGGAGGGATGAGCAACCACCAGGGCCTGCTCGCCGCGGAACTGGCCGCCGCCGGCTTCACCGGCGGGCCGGACTCGATCGAGGAATCGCTCGCGCACCTGGTGGGCGACGGCTTCGATCCCGCGCCGGTCACCGACGCCCTGGGCACGCGCTGGGAAATCATGCGCAATCACTTCCGGGTGCGCGCCTGCTGCAACCCGATCTACGCATCGCTCGACGCGATCGAACTCGCGCTGGCGGAACTGGATCACCCGCCCGCGGCGATGATCGATCGCATCGAGGTCGACACCTACCGGTTCGCGTCGCTGATGCGCGCGCAGAGTCCGGTCAACGATTTCGCGGCGCGCTACTCGCTGCCGCACGCAGCCGCGGCGATCGTGCTGCTCGGGCATGCCGGCAACGCCGCCTTCGCGCCCGAATACCTCGCCGATCCGCGATTCGTCGCGCTGCGCGAGCGCATCCGGGTCGGCGAGGACCCCGCCTTGAGCGCAGAGGTCCCGGTGCACAAGCCGGGGCGGGCCACCGTGGTGCTGACCGACGGGCGCCGGGCCACTCACACGGTGCGCAGCGCGCGCGGAGACTTCAATGCGCCATTGCCCGAGGCAGTGCTCCGGGCCAAGTTCCGCTCGCTCGCGGGCGAAGTCCTTCCCGAGGAACGGGTATTCGCGCTCGAGTCGGCCATCGACCGCGCCCACGACTGGCCGGGTGCCGGGGACTGGGCGGCAAGCCTTCGCGCCTGAACGGGCAGGCGCGCGAACCGGGCGGGCGAACCGGCGAACGGGCAGGCGGGCGTTCACGCCCTGGGCCGTCGCCCCGCTCCCGCGGCCAGCGCGTACCTGACCGGCTCAGGCGGCCGCGCCCGCGGCGATCGCCGACTCCAGCGCGACCACCTCGGCCTCGAGGCTGTCGAGCAGCGCGCCGATCCACTCGCCGGGAACATCTTCGCCGATGAACACCAGGCGGCTGCGGCGATCCTCGCTCGGCCAGCGCTCGAGCCACTGCAGCGGATGGAATACATGCTGCACCCCCTGCACCACCACCGGTCGCTCGGGCTCGCCCGCGACCTCGACGATGCCCTTGACTCTCAGCAGGCGCTCGCCACAGTGCTCGGCAAGCGCCTCCAGGAACAGGGTCAGCACCGCCGCCGGCAAGGGACGCTCGCGAACGAGGATCCAGCGGGCGACGCGTCCGAGGTGATCGCCGTGCGCCGAGTCCTCGGCGGTACGGGCAACCCGCCACGGCGGAACCGCAGCGGCCGCGGTCGCCCAGATCGCCCCGGCATCGTCGGCTCCCGCCCGGGTCGACTGGATTGGGGCATCGGGATTGAGCGCGCGCAGCAGGGCATGCAGCGATACGCTGCCCCCCGCGTCGAGATCGGTCTTGGTGATCACCAGCGCATCGGCCAACGCCACCTGGCGCCGTGCGGTGGGCTGCGCATCGAGCGTGCGCTCGGCCAGCAGCGCGTCGACGGTCGTGATGACGCTGCCGGAGCGATAGGACTGCGCGACGGCCGGATCCAGCATCAGCGCCTGCAGGATGGGCGCAGGGTCGGCCAGCCCCGAGGTCTCGATCACCACCCGCTCGAAGGGCGGAACCTCGCCCTGCGTCCGGCGCCTCGCGAGTTCGAGCAGGGTCTCGACCAGATCGCTGCGGATCCGGCAGCACAGGCACCCGGTGGTGAGCTGCACGAACTGCTCATCGCTGGTCTCGACCAGATCGTGATCGATGCCAACCTCGCCGAACTCGTTGACGATCACCGCGGTGCGCGCGAACGACGGCTCGCGCAACAGGCGGGAGAGCAGCGTGGTCTTGCCGCTTCCGAGAAATCCGGTGAGCACATCGACCGGAAGGCGCATGCTGTCCCCGGCCCTGCCGGATATCGCGGCGACGGTTGTGGTTCCGAGGCTCATCCCGGCGATGCGCCGACGCGTGCGCGCGAGCAGCCCGGTACCCCCAGCGTCTCGCGCATCGTGCGCAGCAGTCCGCTGACCGATGAGCACGGCTTGCGACGCACCACGGACGCCGACAGGGCAGCCTCGATGCAGCGCGCGCCTCCGCTGCCGGCACCCGGCCTGTCTGCGCCGAAAGAGGCTACGGTCGCCGGGACGCAGCCAGCCCTCCGGCCGTCTCCGGCACTGCCCCCTGCGGCCTCCCGCAGGCGCGCGGGGCGATCCGCAACCGCGCCCACCCGCGGATCGGGATCGAGTGCGAGCCACAGCATCCACCAGCGAATAGGCTGCTCTTGCGCGCCGGCAGGCAGTACTGCATAGCGCGCGCCATCGGACAGGTGGACGTGGACGGGAAAGCCGTCGGCATCCGCCCGCGCGCTCCCGCTCACGCCCCATAGCCGGAGGCTGTGGTCGAGCAGACACGCGAGCTGCGACGCACTCACGGCCCGGCCGCCAGGGGTCGGGGCCATCGGTCAGAAGATCGTGCCGGCGAGGACGGCAGGATCGATACGCCGGGGCAGGAAGCGTCCGTCGGAGAGCTCGGCGGTGAAACGCCCGGCCTCCACCACCACCTTGCCGCGGAGCACGGTCAGGCAGGGCCATACCGCAACCGAGTGGCCTTCCCACGGCGTGTAGTCGGACTCGTGCAGCTGCTCCTTGCGCACGGTTCGAGCGAGCCCGGGATCGAGAACGGCGATGTCCGCATCGCTGCCCGGAGCGATCGCCCCCTTGCGCGGATAGAGCCCCATCAGCTTCGCCGCATGCGTCGACGTGAGGTCCACGAATTTCTCGAGCGACCAACCGCGCCGGCTGACCATCTCGGTATACATGACCGCCAGGCGTGGCTCGACCCCCGCATTGCCGCCCGTGGTGTCGTCGATGCGGCTGCCCTGCAGCTTGGTCGCGAGCGTGCAGCACAGCTCGTCGGTGGCCACCGTGTGCAGCGTGCCGTCCTGGGCGCCGGCCCACAGCGCGAGGCGATCGGACTCGGACTTGAGCGAGGGGTAGGTATGGAAGATCTGCCCGCCTGGCCGCTGGTAGTCGGCGTCGGTGTACATCAGGTACTGGTGCAGCGTCTCGCCATAGACCGGGCTGCCCCGCTCGCGCGCCTCGCGGATGGCCTGCACCCCGGTGGCGGCGCTCACGTGCATGAAGTAGAGGGCTGCGCGCCCCGGGATGCTCTCCGCGAGCCGGATCACGCGGCGGAAGGACAGATCCTCGGACAGCGTGTTGTGCACTTCGGACAGGTACTGGAAGTGGGTACGCCCCTCGCGCCCGAGCTTCTCGTACATGTGCATCACGATGTCGTTGTCTTCACCGTGGATCACGCACAGGCCGCCTTCACGCGCGGTGACCTGGAAGACCTCCCAGATGTCGCCGAAGTCGACCATCCGCCCCTTCCGGCTGGGCGTGATGTCGGTGGTGAAGATCTTGATGGTCGGATAGCCGTTGCGGATCGCCTGCGCGAGCTGCCCGGGAATGTCCGGCGGCAACTGCCCTTCGATCATCACGTGCAGCGCGTAGTCGCAGTGGCACTGCCCGGTCCAGTCCTGCTGGCGCCGCTCGATCGCCTGCTCGATGGTGTTGCCATGGGTCCAGCGCACGAAATCGATGATCGTGGTCGTGCCGCCGTGAAGAGCGGCGCGGCTCACGGTCGAGGGCGGGTCGGACAACCCGGCGCTGCCGTCGGGATTGGGGACGAACCACAGGCAATGGACATGCGGATCGATACCCCCAGGCATCACGATGCGGTGGCCCGCGTCGATGTGGCGCCGCGTGCCGCCGGCATCGAAGGTACCGCGCGTGGCCACCGCGACGATGGTCTCGCCCTGGATGGCAACATCGACCGCGGCCACGCCGCTGGGGGTCACGACCCGCTCTCCACTGATCACCAGGTCCAGCATGACCACCTCCCCTTCGGATTCCCGGCGGCATCACCGCCCGGTGACTGCAACACCATCTGCCACGGCCACCGACCCTGCGGCGGCACCCCGCCGGGCGATCGGTCGAACCGACCCGTTCAGTCCACCCGGATACCTGCCGCGCGTATCACCTTGCCCAGGGTCTCGACCTGCGCGCGAAGAAACCGGTCGAAGGCCTCGGGCCGGCTGGACCTGGGTTCAGCGCCCAGCGCGAGGATACGCTCGCGCACGTCAGGCAGCGTCACGATACGAGCCACCTCGGTCGACAGCTTCTCGATGACCGGCCGCGGAACCTTCGAGGCGGCCAGCAGGCCGAACCACTGATCGAACTCGTGTCCAGGCAGTCCGCCCTCGGCCACGGTGGGGATGCTCGGGTACACCGGCGAGCGCGCGGGCGTGCTGACCCCGAGCGCGACCACGCGACCGTCGCGGATGAATGGTGCCGCCACCCCGAGCGACAGCCATGCGAAGCCGATACGCCCCGCCGCCACGTCGTTGAGCGCCTCGACCGGCCCCTTGTAGGGCACATAGGGTGCCTTGACACCCGCCTCGAGGTTGAACATCTCGCCATTGATATGTGCGCCGCTACCCACGCCGGCCGATCCGTAGTTGACCAGCCCCGGCTTTGCCTTGAGCACCGCGATCAGGTCGCGCACCGATTTCACGCCCAGCGTGTTGGCCGCAACCAGCACATGCGCACCGGTGACGACCTGCGAGACGCCGGAGAAGTCACGCAGCGTGTCGTAGGGCAGTCTGGAAAACAGGGTAGCGCTGGCAGCGTGCTGCGCCGAGACCATCAGCAGGGTATGACCATCGGGATTGGCGGCCAGCATCGACTGCGAGGCCACCACCCCTCCACCGCTGGGGCGGTTGTCGACGACTACGGGCTGCCCCCACTGTTCGGACATCTTCTGGCCGACGGTGCGCGCCAGCAGATCGGTCAGGCTCCCCGGCGCGAAGCCCACCAGCATGCGCATCGGACGGTCGGGGAAACGGGGGCTCTCGCCAGCGTGCCCATCGGGGCTGAGTCCGAACAGCACGAGCGGCGCAAGCAGGCCGAGGGAACGCCGCGAAGACCAGCGAGACGACAGGACAGGCATGGGCACCTCGAGACAGCGAAAGGGACGGGCAAGACGCGCAGGGACCGTACGACCCGGACTGCGGGCGATGGCCGGCGGGCGTCGACTCCGCAGTCTAGACCGCCGCGCCCGGCCTGTCTCGCCGCCCCCGGTGACCGGCCTTGTGCGGCAGCGGTTCGGGGAACGCAGGCTCGGGGTTCACGCGCCTGAGCTGCCACACCCGCGGGGTCCCGATACCCTCGCTCCGCGCCCGCGCCTGCCGGATGAGCGCGAGCGCCGTCGGAGGGCCGGCGCGCAGGGCCCGTCTCGTCGCCCCGCAGGTCCTGCCCGATGCGGCAGCGGTTCGGGACTCGAGCGCCTGCGGCGCTACACCAGCGGGATCTCGATACCCTCGCCCCGCGCCCGCGCCTCCCGGATGAGCACGTGCGCCATCGCGAGGTCCTCCAGCCCAAGGCCCTGGGACTCGAACACCGTGATCTCGCGATCGTCGCCTCGCCCCGGAACCTGCCCGGCGACCACCGCCGCCAGCGACTGCAGGCGTGACCAGTCGAAGTCCGGGCACAGCAGCAGGTCGCCGCACTCCGTGCGCGCGACATCGATATCGTCGGCGACCACGCGCGCGGCGCGCGCGAGCGTCACCGCGTCGATCTCCTGCTTGCCGGAGAAGTTCGAGCCCACTGCGTTCACGTGGGTGCCCGGCACCAGCCAGCCGCCCTCGAACACCGGCCGGGAGGCACCGGTGACCGTGGTCACGATGTCGGCCTGTGCGATCGCCGCGCGAAGATCGACCGCCGGCTCGAGTCGCGCCGCGACCCGCGGCCCCATTTCCGCGCAGAACGCGGCTACCCGCTCGGGCGAGCGCGACCAGACCCGCACGTGTTCGAGCGCCGGCATCACCTGCGCGATCGCCTCGAGTTGCGCGCGTGCCTGCCAGCCCGCCCCGACCAGCGCCAGGGTCCGGCTGTCCGGCCTCGCCATGCAACGGGTCGCCACCCCGGTCGCCGCGCCGGTGCGCATCTGGGCGAGCCGCTCGGCTTCGATGACGGCCTCCAGTGCCCCGGTCGACAACCGCCAGGCGAGCACCTGGAAGCTCGAACCCACCGTGATGTCCTGGCGCACGATCGGGTAGACCTTCACCGCAGCCAGGTCGAAGGCGGCGGACATCGCGCCCATCGAGTTGACCGTGGCCCCATGCAGCGCCGCGCGGTGGCGCGCGAGATTGACCGCATCACCGCGCGCCACCTCGGCGAAGACCGCCTCGACCGCCTGCAATGCATCGCCCATCGTCAGCAGACGATGGACATGCTCTTCCTTCAGCAGCAGCGCCATTACGGATCCGTTCGCGAAAAAACGCGACCTTACGCTGTCGACCGTTCCCTGACCAGCCCGAGACGCTCGCCTTGCGACGTCCCCGCGGAGCGTGCCGCGCCCGCGCGCGCGTCGCGGGTCGTCGCGAGGCCCTTGCGGCGCGTCGGGGGGGCCAAGGTCGGACAGACGGTTTCCCCGGGGACCGATTACTCGGGTATCGATCTCGCGAGCGCGCACGAGTGTCGTCGCGGATCCGGGCGGGTATCTTCGCAACCCGGGGCGAGCGTCGACCCGGGACCGCCGGACGTCGGCGCGACGCCCGGCGATCGATACGACCGGGCGCCGCGCGGGCCTGCGCTGCAGGCTCAGCGCGTGGCCGTCGACCTCGCGCGCGGTCGCACCAGCAGCAGAGGCAACCGGCACCGGGACGCCACGCGCGTGGCCACCGAGCCCAGCAGCAGCGACTTGAGTGGCGTACGCCCGTGGGAACCCATCACCAGCAGGTCGGCGCGGTTGCGACCGAGGTGCTTTGCGATGACATCCCCCGCGGGCTCGCCGGTCAGACGAACGGCTTCCACGGCGAGGCCTGCCTTCTCGAACAGGCGCTTCGCCGGACCGACGACCGCGTCCCAGGACGGGTCTCCGGTGCGGCCGCTCTCCACATGCAGCAGGCTGAAGGAGGGGGCCGGGCCGAACAGCGCGCGATGCTCGAGCACGTAGCGCACCGCGGCGAGACTGTGGCGACTGCCGTCGATGGCCACGGCCACGCGCAGTGATTCCCCCTTCGGCACCGGACCCGCCCGCAGCACCAGCAGCGGCGTGGAACCGGCCGCGAGAACGGCCTGTGTCACCGACCCGAACACCAGGCCACCGAGTGCGGAATGGCCGCGATTTCCCATGACGACAAGGTCGGGGTGACCCTGGGTCGCGGCGCTGCTCACCACGGCGGCGGGACTTCCGACTTCGAAGCGGCCCTGCGCGGGTACGCCGGCGTCGGCCAGTCGCTTGAGTGCCGGCTTGAGCACGCTCTCGGCCTCTAGCTGGTGATACTTGCGGACGAGTTCCTTGCCTGCCGCCCGCGCGGCCCGCGGCGGAATCGGCCACTGGACGTTGAGCAGGCGCACATCCGCGGCTGGAAACGCGCCCTCGACCTTCATGCGCGAGGCGACGAAGTCGAGCGCGGTGTTGCTCGCCTCGCTGCCATCGACCGGAACCAGAAGCTTCATTCGGCAATTCTCCTCGACTGGACTACGAAGGTTCGCGCGGGGACAGGACCTCGCCTGGAGATCCGCCCGGACCCGGCACTGTTCACCTGCGCATTTCGCACCTGCGCAGGTCGGATCGCGACGATTTCATGGCAACACTTGCCACGTGGTCAGGATACCGTAAGACCCCGCCATGCCCATGTCAGCAACGTTGCACTCGAAGAGAGGAATTGCTTCGCCGGACCTGAAAAGGCCGCGGGTCGATGCAAGGACCGCTCGCCAGCGCGGGACACCCCTGTGGCGCGGGCCTGCGGGCGAACTCGCGGCTCCCATCGCTCAGGGTGCGCGGTCCGATCCGTTCACCCCTGCTGTGTCCCGAGGCTGCCACGCCGGTCTGGCCTGAACCTGCTGGCCGCCCTGCGCGTCGAGTATGTCCGGCCGAGGTTCACGCGCCGTCCGGGCCGGCATCGGCGATGACCGCCCAGGCTCGCTCGTGCAGGGCCTTCGATCGCCAGGACTCGAGCCCGTTAACCGCGGACCCGATCAGGAGCTCTGCGCCCTGCCCTCGCCGCCCGGGCCGACGGCGACACGCAGCCCGGCAAGTTGCCCAGGAGACGACAGGCAAAGTCGGCCACGAACTCGACGGCGGGCCAACGCGCTACAGTCGACGAATGAGCCTCCTCCTGTTCATGGCCGGACTTGCCCTGCTGATCGCGGGTGCCAGCATCCTGGTACGCGGTGCCTCCGGCCTCGCACTCTCCTTCGGCATCAGTCCGCTCGTGGTCGGGTTGACGATCGTCGCCTTCGGGACGAGTTCGCCCGAGGTCGCGGTCAGCGTCGGCGCAGTCCTCGACGGGCGCACCGACATCGCAATCGGCAATGTGGTGGGCAGCAACATCTTCAACGTGCTGTTCATCCTCGGGGTCAGCGCGCTCATCACGCCGCTGGTCGTCCACAGCCAGCTGATCCGCCAGGAAGTTCCGATCATGCTTGGCGCCAGCCTGCTGCTGGTCACGATGACGCTCGACGGCGGCCTTGCCCGGCTCGAGAGCGCTCTGCTGCTGTGCCTGCTTATCGCCTACACCGTGTTCATCGTGCTGCAATCCCGGCGCGAGGCGCAGACCGGGGACGAGGCCGCTACCGGCGCGACCGCGGATGCCTCCAGAGGCGCGTCGTGGGTCGTGCAGGTCTTCTGTGTCGTCGTCGGGCTCATCGCGCTGGTCGTCGGTTCGGACTGGCTGGTCGAGTCCGCGACCCGCTTCGCCCGCGCGCTGGGCGTGAGCGATGTCGTGATCGGACTTACGATCGTCGCTGCCGGCACCAGCATGCCCGAGGTCGCCACCAGCATCGCGGCCGCGCTCAAGGGCGAGCGCGACATCGCGGTCGGCAACGTCGTCGGCAGCAACACGTTCAACATCCTGGGCTGTCTCGGCCTGTCGGGGGTGGCGGCCGGTAGCGCAGGACTCGCGCTGGCCCCCTCGCTGCTCACCTTCGACCTCTGGGTAATGCTCGCGGTCGCGCTGGCCTGCCTGCCAGTCTTCCTGACCGGCCGTGCGATCGCCCGGTGGGAAGGGGCCGTCTTTGTCGGCTATTACGCAGCATACGCGGGCTACCTGATTCTCGACGCTCAGGCGCACGATGCGCTGCCCTACTTCTCGGCAGCGATGCTGAGTTTCGTGGTGCCGTTGACGGTCGTCACGCTCGTGGTCGCGTCGATCCGCAAGGCACCCGATTCCCCTTCCGCGGGACCCGCGAGCCGAGCGCCCTGATCCGGGCGGCGCCCATGTCGTGGCCGCCCTCCCCACGCCGCATGTGCCCCGATCGGCCAGCCTCGCGGCGAACCCGGATTCGGCGACCGACGGTGTCGCCGGGGCGGAGGACATCGGCACCACCGCCCCGGGGAGCGCGCAGGCTCGACGCATTCCAGCCGCCCCGCGCGCACGTTGCGTCT
>JBIPNU010000448.1:0-2990 GCA_044370615.1 Burkholderiales bacterium | reverse complement strand
CCAGCGGTCCCGTGCCGTTGCCGGTGTCGAGGCGGATCCTGAGCGGCTCGCCCGTCTGGCCGATTCCCTGTCCGGCGATCAGGGTCAGCGCGCCAGCGCTCAGCAGCGAACCCCCGCTGTGGTTGCGCAGCGAGCCGCCGGTGTCCAGATGCAGCGTCCCGGTCCCGACGGTTGCCTCGGCGATCGCGATGCCTCGGGTGCTGCGGTCGATGAACACCACAGACTCCCTCGACCCCATCCCGCCGGCGACCAGCCGCAGGGCGGCGTTGTTCCGGTCGTAGGCGAGGAGATCGCCCGCCGAGCCGGCGCTCCAGCTTTGCCGGACCGTGACGTCCTCGCCCGCCGTGGCCACCCGCAGCGAGAGCGGCCGGGAAAAATTCGCCACCCGGATGCTGCCGGCTGCCTCGAGATCCAGATCGATCACGGGCAACTCGCCAGGCGGTGGGAGTCCCTGCTGTGTGTCTACCCGCAGCACATCGTCCGCGCCGGGCCCACCGATCCGGCCGCTCGGTGCGCGCAGGGTGATCGCGCCCGCGGCGAGCCGGGTGTCGCCATCGCCGGTGATGTTGCCGCTGGCGGTGTCGAGCCGCACGGCGGTCGCCGACGAGTTCGCCACGACGTTGCCGACCCGGATATGGCCGTCCGCGGCGGCGGTCTGGCTGAACTGCAGCGCCGGGGTGCCGTTGGCCTCCAGCAGGCCGGTGCCGCTGCCACCGGCGTAACGGATGAACTTGACGCCCCCGCTGTCGAGGTCGATCCGTGCATCGGCGTTGCCGATCGCGAGCGCGACCGAACTCGGGCCGTACAACCCGGTCGAGCGCAACGCCACGCTGCCGCTGCCGGCGCGCGCGCCGAGCACACCGCCCCCGTTGCCGAGGGAGACCTGCAGCGGCTGGAATTCACCGCTGCCGGCCGACCAGGCGCCAATCGAGCCACCGGCGTCGAGATCGATCCCCATCCCGTCCGAACCGAAGTACGCGTACTGGACCTGCAGCGTGGAGTCCGGCGTGTCGGCGATCAGGTTGCCGCTGGCCGACAGCGCGAGTCGCGAGCGCGCCGACAACGAGGCCGCGCGCAAGTCACCGGCCCGGTTGCGGAAGGCAATCTGCTCCGGATACAGCAAGAAGTCTCCAGCCTGGGTGAGCCGCTGGTCGCCCGGCGAGAACTCGAGCGCGCCCGCCAGCGGCCCGCTGTAGAAGCTCCCGTTCGCGAAGCCACCGCCCCAGCGAACGCGCACCGGGGCATTGGCCGTGTCGACCACCACGCGCAGATTGTTCTCCCAGCCCACCTCACGCACGAGATCCACGTAGCCGCCACCCGCGCCGGCGGCCACGGTCAGGTCGATACCGTGGAACCGCCAGGCCGCCTTGATCGGCTGCGCCGCGCTGCCCACGCTCGCGCCCTCCAGCCGCAGGCCGCGAATGCCGTAGGTCGAGGCGAATGCGCCGCCAGCCCAGCCCCGCAGGTTGCCGGAGGCTCGCAGGTCGAGCCGCGTGGTGTCGCCGACGCCACCGCGGATCTCGAAGGGCGCGAGGTCGCCCGCCGTGTTGTGGAAGCGCAGCAGCCGCAGGTCGCTGTTGAAGACCGCGCTGCCATCGGCGGTGAGTTTCGAGTCGGCGGGTGTGAAGACGACGACCGGACCGTAGTAGCCAGACAGGCTGATGGGCCGGTTCGCGGTCGTGATGTCGAGGGCGTTGAAGTTCGAGTACGCGCCTGAGGTCGTCTGCAGATCGCTCGACACCTGCAGTCGCAGCAGGCCTTCGGCCTGGGCGGCCTGCATGGATCGCCCGCCGATCGAAGCCACCGTTGTTCCCAGCGACAATGCGCCGCCACGCGCGAGCAGCGCGACTTCGGCCGTGCCGCCACCTGCGGGCGGCAGTGCGTCCGCCGCGGGCAGCGACCGCGGTGGCTCGTCCGCATCGGGGTCGGCATACGGCGTCGGCCAGGTGCCGCCATTGCCCCCACGGGCCAGCAGGGGCCCCGCGGTCAGCCCGCCCGCGCTGTCGAACACCACCGAAGACGTACCGCCGGTCCGCTGCCCGTCTCCGCCGCGCGCGTCCGCCGATGCCTGCAGGCCTGCCCCGACAGCCGTGGTCGTCAACGTGACGGTGGCCGCCCCCCCGACACCGCCTTCCCACGGCGCGCTGCCCCCGGCGACGGTCAGGATATCCTCAACGATCAGCGCACTCCGGCTGTGGCCCTCCAGCGTCGCCGCCCCCCCGACGCGGCCCGTGCCGCCCCGCGCCGACAATGCGCCGTTGTAGACCTCGATCCCGCCCTCGGCGCTCGCCAGCGCGAGGCTGGCGGCACCGCCGCCCCCGCCGGACCAGCCCGAGTCGCCGCCGATGGCGGACACGGTCACCGGCGGGACCGCGTCCCCGACCGCCGCGAGCCGCACGCCTGCAGGTCCGGTGACCCGGATCGACGCGGCACCACCGGCCGGCCCCACCTGCGCGATGTCCAGCGCCTCCAGCCGCCCGCCGACCGCCTCGATCCGGGCACCCGTCTGCACATCGACCCGGCCGGTCGTCGACTCCAGGACCACGCTCGCCGCGCCCCCGGAGGCGCCGGCAATCCAGGCATCGGCGTCGCCACCGCGGGCGCGCACCGCGGCCCGCTCGACGCTCACGTTGCCACCCGTACTGAGGAGCCTGACCGCCGCGTCCCGCGTCTGCGCCGCGAGACCCGGGCCGCCGTCGGCAAACACCAGCGTCGCGACCCCTTCCTCGCCCTGGGGTGGCGGACCGTATACCAGGAGATCTCCGGCGGCGGTCAGATTGACCCGAGTGAACTCCTCCGGCCCCTCCAGACGCCGCGCGACCGGCGAATAGCTGTCGCCGAGCGCGACCACGGGTGCCTGGATCTCGAGGCGGCCGCCCGCCATGGTCTCGAGGTCGACCCGAGCCGCGCCACCGGGCGACGCGCGGGCGGTGATGCCCGAGACGCCGCCGACCGTGCCGACGACAAGGCCGCTCGTGGTTCTGAGCGCG
>JBIPNU010000447.1:0-2996 GCA_044370615.1 Burkholderiales bacterium | reverse complement strand
CCGACCGCGCGCGGCAGGTCCCCGTGGGCGAGCGGCTGCTCGGTCGGGTACTCGATGGCGCCGGGCGGGCGCTCGACGGGCTGGGGCCGGTGCCCCAGGACAGCCTCGCGCCGCTGTACAGCCGCCCGGTCAATCCGCTCGACCGCGAGCCGATCCGCACCGTGCTCGATACCGGCGTGCGCGCGATCAATGCGCTGCTCACGGTGGGTCGCGGGCAGCGCCTCGGCCTGGTCGCCGGCAGTGGCGTGGGCAAGAGCGTGCTGCTCGGCATGATGGCGCGCTACACCGACGCCGACGTGGTCGTGGTGGGGCTGGTCGGCGAGCGCGGGCGCGAGGTCAAGGAATTCATCGAGAACATCCTCGGCCCCGAGGGGCGGGCGCGTTCGGTGGTGGTGGCCGCACCCGCGGATACTCCTCCGCTGATGCGGCTGCACGGCGCGGCCTACGCGACGGCGATCGCCGAGCACTTCCGCGACCGCGGCCTGCAGGTGCTGCTGATCATGGACTCGCTCACCCGGTACGCGATGGCGCAGCGTGAAATCGCGCTGGCCATCGGCGAGCCGCCGGCCACGCGCGGCTATCCGCCGTCGGTGTTCGCGCGCCTGCCGGCCCTGGTCGAGCGCGCGGGCAACGGACGCGCGGGCGGTGGGTCGATCACTGCCTTCTACACGGTGCTGGCCGAGGGCGACGACCAGCAGGATCCGATCGCCGACTCGGCGCGCGCGATCCTCGACGGGCACGTGGTGCTGTCGCGGGCGCTGGCCGACCAGGGCCACTATCCGGCCATCGACATCGAGGCCTCGATCAGCCGGGCAATGACCGAACTGGTCACGCCGGCGGAACTCGAACTGCTGCGGCGCTTCAAGCAGCACTATTCGCGCTACCAGCGCAGCCGCGACCTGATCGCGGTCGGTGCCTACGTGCGCGGCGCCGACCGGGAACTGGACGAGGCGGTCACGCGCCAGCCCGAGCTCGCACGCTTCCTGCAGCAGGGCATGCACGAGCGATCGGACTACGCGGCCAGCCGCGCCGCGCTCGCCGCGCTCTACGCCGACTGAGCGTCGCGCCCATGGCCGCGCGCTTTCCACTGCAGCCGCTGCTCGACCTCGCCGGCGAGCGGCTGGAGGCCGCGCAGCGCCGGCTGCAGGCGCTCGAGGCGGAGCGTCGCCAGTCCGCAGCGCGGCTGGAGGAGCTGACCGGCTATCTCGCCGAGTATCGCGAACGGCTCGCCGGTCGCCTGGCCGCGGGCATCGATCCCCCGGGCCTGCGCGACTACCGGTCATTCCTGGAGCGGCTGCAGCTCGCCTGCGAGCAGCAGCGCGAGGACCTGCGTGCCCGCGAGGCGGCCTGGGAGGCTGCGCGCGAGGCATGGCTCGAGCAGCGCCGGCGCCGGCGCGCGTTCGAGGCGCTCGAGCAGCGGCATCGCGCGGCCGAGGCCCGCCGCGAGGCGCGCGCCGACCAGCGCGCGCAGGACGACTACGCGCAGCGGCTGATGCTCGAGCGGGCCGCGCGCGGGGAGGGCGGCTGAGGGTGGCGGGCAGCGGGCCCGGGGTTTGCCGGGCCTGCCGGCGGACGGGCGCCACCGGTGGGCGCGCCGATCGCTGGCCCCGGTCGTGAGCGCTCGATCAGGGTGCCGGGACGATGGCATGGCTCTTGCGGACTGCCACGCGTCGAACCCGTCCAGGAGCACCGCCATGCCCGTCGCGCCAACCCCGCTGAATCTCGCGAACACCGTGTCCGCGCCGGAGGCTGCGAGCCCGTCGATCCCGGGCGAGTCTTCGGTCGGCGCGCCGGAAGACGCGTTCACGCAGCGTCTGGAGGAGGCCCTGGCGGCTTCCGAACCCGTTGCCCGGAGCGGTGACAGCGAGCGCGCGCAGGCATCCATCGATTCGGAAGCCGCGGCCCAAGTTGTTGATCCGTCGGCGATTCTGGCCCTCATGCCGGGGTTGCCGGGCGCCGCGGCAGGGACGGGGGCCGACGCCGCCACGGCGCTGGCGAACGGCGAACCGGCGCGGTTCGCGGCGACCGGTGCCGACGGTGCCGGTTCGTCCGCGGCCATGTCCGTCGCCGGATTGTCGGCGGAAGATTCGCCCGGCACCTCCGTGGCGCCCGCGACGGGGAGGGGTCCCGAACCTGCGGCAGCGGCGGCAATGGCGGCCGAGGCCCCGGCGGCAAGGACTGCCGCCGGCGGCGCGCGATTGCCGACACTCGCGGGCGAGAGCGATACGCGCCGGGGTGGACCGCACCTGTCGACCGAGCCGCTGGAGGGTTTCGCGCTGGCCGAGAGCGCAGGCCCGCGAGCGGGCGGCGCCCAGGCTGGCGCGCTGCCTGCGGCGGGCGTCGCGTCGCCGGTGCTCGCGGGGCAGGCGCCGGCTGCGCCGGTGCCCGCCACGACGCCGGTGGCCACGACCGCCATCGGCGTGCCGGTCGGGCGGCCCGAGTGGGGCAGTGCGGTCGGCGAGCGGATCGGCTGGCTGGCCGGGCAGCGGGTGCAGGTCGCCGAACTGCAGCTGACGCCCGCGCATCTCGGGCCGATCGAAGTGCGGATCAGCCTCGAGCGCGATGTGGCAACCCTGTCGCTGGCAGCGGCCCACGCGCCGGTGCGCGAGGCCCTGCAGGCCTCGCTGCCCCGGCTGGCCGAGGCGCTGGCCGGCAGCGGGCTGCAACTCGGCCAGGCGTCGGTCGGCACCGAGTCGTTCCTGGGCGGCGGCGCGCAGGAGCGCGGTGGCGGCCGAGGTTCCCACGAAGCGTCCTCGCCGCCAGCCGCGCCGGGGCGGGCCGAGACCCCGATGGCGGCGATGCGTCTGCAGCCGCTGGCTGCCGCGCTGGCGCGCGGCGGCATCGACCTCTTCGCCTGAGCGGCCCGTTCTGGCGGGTTGCCCCGGCCCGGGGGTACTGCCGATCCATGGTTCGACGCGGCATCGCCGATCGCATCCGGGCGGAAGCGAGGCAGGCGGCGCGAGCCGGGCAGAGGATATCCGCGGGCTGACCGCGCG
>JBIPNU010000446.1:0-2999 GCA_044370615.1 Burkholderiales bacterium | reverse complement strand
GGCTGACCGCCTGGTGCTGCCAGGCGGGCAGGCCTGCGGTGGAACGGCTCGCGGACCGGTCGTTGCCGTACGGCTCCCGCAGGGCCGGGGCGGGGGCGAACATACCCCACCGGCCCCCTTCACGAGTGGGCGACCGGAGCCGGTCGGGCAGGCCGGCTCGGCCGGACTATCGGCGAAACAGCGTCGCGATGTCGCGAAATGCCTTGAATTCCAGGGCATTTCCCGACGGATCGAGGAAGAACATCGAACTCTGCTCGCCGACCTCGCCGACGAAACGCACCTGGGGCTCGATGATGAAACGTACCCCGGCCGTGCGCAGACGCTCGGCGAGCGACTCCCAGTCGGCCATCGGCAGGATCGCGCCGAAGTGCCGCACCGGCACGTCGTCGCCGTCGACCGGCGAGGTGTCGCTCGCGCCGCACAGATGCGGCGCGCGGTAGGCCACGATCTGGTGGCCCCAGAAATCGAAGTCGCACCAGTCCTCGGCCGAGCGGCCCTCGGGGCAGCCGAGCAGTCCCCCGTAGAACGCGCGCGCCTCGTCGAGGTCGCGGACCGGAAAGGCGAGGTGGAACAGAGGGGTTGCGCTCATTCGGACTCCCGGGGACGATGGCGGCCTCGCGCGCGGCGCCGCGGCCGAGCCCCTCGCGCCGCGAGGCAGCGCGGTGACAGCGACAGGCCGGGTGGCCGACCGCCCGGCTCCGCAAGCGGATCTGCGCCCAGGCACGGGCACGGGCACGAGGCCCGGCGCTGGTGCCGGAACCGGCATCCGTGCGGGCCGCGCGACCGCTCCCGGACGCGAGAACCCTTCCTTACCACAGCGTGTCGCCAGCGCGTCGGCCGCGCGCATCGCCCAGGATCGACCATGGATCGTTCACTGCCCCTGGCGGGGCTTCGGGTCTACGAGTTCGTGCATATGGTGATGGGGCCGACCTGCGGACTGGTGCTGGCCGACATGGGCGCCGAGGTGATCAAGGTCGAGCCGCCCGAGGGCGACCATACCCGCAAGCTGACCGCCTCGGGGGCCGGGTTCTTCCCCGCCTACAACCGCAACAAGAAGAGCCTCGCGATCGACCTGCGCTCGCCGCAGGGGCGCGCGACCATCCGCCGCCTGCTGGCGAGCGCGGACGTGGTCACCGAGAACTTCCGTCCCGGCGCGATGCAGAAGCTGGGGCTGGGCTACGACGAACTCTCGCGCGAGAATCCCCGGCTGGTCTACTGCTCCCACAAGGGCTTCCTCAGCGGCCCATACGCGCACCGCACCGCGCTCGACGAGATGGCGCAGATGATGGGCGGGCTCGCCTACATGACCGGCCCGCGGGGTCGCCCGCTGCGCGCCGGCGCCTCGGTCAACGACGTGATGGGCGGGCTGTTCGGCGCGATCGCGGTGATGGGCGCACTGATGCAGCGCGGGGTCACCGGCCGCGGCCAGTACGTGGAGAGCGCGCTCTACGAGAACAACGTGTTCCTGATGGCGCAGCACATGATGGAGTCGGTCGCCACCGGTCGCCCGGCGGTGCCGATGCCCGACCGGGTACGGGCGTGGGCCGTCTACGACACCTTCGCCACGGCCGACGGCGAACAGGTCTTCGTCGGCGTGGTCACCGACACCCAGTGGAAGGTGTTCTGCGAATCCTTCGGGCTCGCCGAGTTCCTCGCCGACCCGCTGCTGCAGACCAACCCGCAGCGGGTCGAGCAGCGCGCGCGCACGATCCCGGTGATCACCGGGCTGTTCTCGCGGATGACCAAGGCCGAGCTGATGGCGCGCTTCGAGTCCCTCGGGCTGCCGTTCGCGCCGATCGCGCGCCCCGAGGACCTTTTCGACGATCCGCACCTGAACGCCTCCGGCGGACTCGCGCCGCTTACCCTGCCCGGCGGTGCCGCCACGAAGGTGCCGATCCTGCCCATCGAGATGGACGGACGGCGACTGGGCGTGCGCCTCGACCTGCCGCGGGTGGGCGAACACACGCGCGGCGTGCTGGCCGACGGAGGCTTCAGCGAGGCGGAGATCGACGCGCTCGCCGCTGCCGGCGCAGTGCACGAAGGTTGAGAGGGCGGGGCGGGAACGGCGGGCCGAGCGGGGGGCGGCCGAGGGCCTTCGGCGTGGGAGTGAGGTCGAGGGCAGGAGGCGGGGAGCCGAGTGCGGCAGGATGAGCCCCTGAGGTCCGCATCCGTGTCCGTGTCCGCGCAGGGCGCGGACCGCTGCGGGCGGATGCGGGTCTCGCGGGCCGTGCAGGCCGATGCGCGCGGCCCCGGACCGGGGCGGGCCAGCGAGGGCTGCCGCCTCAACCCCGGGAGCGCTCGAGCCTCGCCATCTCGCCCAGCACCGCGCACACCGACCCCGTGTCCTGCTGCGAGCGGCCCTGCGCCATGGCCGCGTCGTAGAGCACCGCCGAGGTGTTGAGCAACGGCGTGGGGCACGCGGCCTGCTTCGCCATCTCGCCGATGATGTGCATGTCCTTCTGCCAGACCGCCACCTTCATCGTGGCGGGGTAGTCGTCGCGCGCCATCATCGGGCCGCGGACCTCGAACATGCGCGAGCCGCCGGCACCGTTGCCGGCCACGCGCAGGATGAGGTCGGGATCGAGCCCCATCTTCATGCCGAACACGAAGGCCTCGGCCGCGGCGCAATTGTGGATGGCCACCAGCAGGTTGGCCACCGCCTTCATCTTCATGCCGTTGCCGAATGCGCCGACATGGTCCTGCCCGCGCGAGAAGCCCGCGAACACCGGGCGCAGCCGCTCGGCGGCCGCGGCATCCCCGCTCATGTAGACGGTGAGATCGCCGGTGACCGCCTGCGCGCCGGTACCCGACAGCGGGCAGTCGAGCATCGTGCAGCCGGCAGCCGCAAGCGCGTCGTGGCTGCGCAACTTGTCCTCGATCGGCAGGGTGGAGAGTTCTGCCACCAGCAGCCCGCCGCGGGCCGCGTCGAGGATGCCGCCCTCGCCCGCCACCACCGCGTCGAGCGCGGCCACGCTGGGCAGCGACAGCAGCAGCACCTC
>JBIPNU010000445.1:0-3007 GCA_044370615.1 Burkholderiales bacterium | reverse complement strand
GCGGCATACAGCGTGGTGGGCAGCACCGGGGTGTCGTCCTCGCGCATCAAACCCGGGCGATACAGCGACTCCCCGTAGGCAGCCCCTGAACTGGTGATCACCACCCGCCGCACGCCCGCATCGCGCGCCGCCTCGAGCACCCGGATCGTGCCCAGCACGTTCACCTCGAAGACCGGGCAGGGATCGGTCGCCTCGCGCGCAGGCCCCGACGTGATCGCCGCGGTGTGGATGATGGCCTCGCAGGGGCGATGCGCGATCGCGCGCGCCAGCGCGTCGCGGTCGCGCAGCTCGCCACGGACCTGCTCGACGCGTCCGGGCAGGCTGGCGAACGCCTGCGCGGCCACGGTCGGCTGCGGCAGGCGATCGAACGACACCACCTCGCGCCCGGCGGCGGCGAGCGCCTGCACCACGTTGAGCCCGACGTATCCGCTGCCCCCGGTGACCAGTACGGCCATGTTCCCCGCTCCCTTTCCCGGGCCACGCCTGCCGGTCGCGACGCGCCCGTCCTGTCGGTGGATTGCGGCACCTCGACACGACGATGCCGTCACGGCGGGGACACGCACGATGCGCGCTCGCGTCCCGCGCGCCGCGCGCCGCGCGCCGCGATCTTACGCGTCCGCGCGACGGAAGGCCGACCGGCGCCACGTCGTCGCCGCATTGCGCCGGGACGGTGGGCACCCGCCCGAATGTCCGACCGACGGGCCCGCTCGCGCGCACGGTGCGCCCCGGATTCGCCGGCGATCGGGTTGACCGGCGCCGTCCGGGTACGGCACTCACGCACGGAGTCCGTACGCCGATTTCGTACGCCTGACTCGTGTACCTGACCCGTAGGCCCGATTCGTGCGCCTGATTCGTGCATGGGGCTCGTGCCCGGGGCTCGTGCCCGGGGATCGTGCCCGGGGATCGGCCGCGGGACTCGGCGACCCCGCGGCCGCTTCAACCCGTCCCGCGGCCGCACGCGGTCGACGGGCACGCGATAATCGGGACATGATCCGATTCGAGCAACTCTCCCTGCGACGCGGCGCGAAGCTGCTGGTCGAGCGCGCAAGCCTGCAGATCGCCCCCGGCGAACACGTGGGGCTGGTCGGCGCCAATGGCAGCGGCAAGTCCTCGCTGTTCGCGCTGCTGCGCGGCGAGCTGCATGCCGATTCGGGCGAGCTCGCGATGCCACCGACCTGGCGTATTGCCCATGTGGCGCAGCACGCCCCCCACGGCGACCGCCCCGCGGTCGAGTTCGTGATCGACGGCGACCGCGAACTGCGCGCGCTGGAGGCCGCGCTCGCCGAGGCCGAGGATCGCCACGACGGCCATGCCGCGGGCGAACTGCACGCACGGCTGGCCGATCACGATGCCTACACCGCGCGCTCGCGCGCGGAGTCGCTGCTGCTGGGCCTGGGCTTTCTTTCCGGCGAGCTGGAGCAGCCGGTGTCGTCCTTCTCCGGCGGCTGGCGCATGCGGCTCGCACTCGCGCAGGTGCTGATGCAGCCCTCGGACCTGCTGCTGCTCGACGAGCCCACCAACCACCTCGACCTCGACGCGGTGATCTGGCTCGAGGACTGGCTCGCGCGCTATCCGGGCACGCTGCTGGTCATCTCGCACGACCGCGACTTCCTCGACGCGGTCGCGCGCACCACACTGCACATCGAACGCGGGGCGCTGCGCCGCTACGGCGGCAACTACTCCACCTTCGAGCGCGAGCGCACGATCCAGATCGCCGTGCAGCAGGCAGCGTGGGCTCGCCAGCAGCAGCGCGTCGCGCACCTCGAATCGTTCATCGCCCGCTTCAAGGCCAAGGCCTCCAAGGCGCGCCAGGCGCAGAGCCGGGTCAAGGCGCTCGAGCGCATGACCCGTGTCGCGCCGGTGGAAGTCGACGGCAACCCCGAGTTCGGCTTCCTCGAACCGGCGGCCAGTCCCGACCCGATGCTGCGGCTGGAGGAGGTCGACTGCGGCTATCGCCACGAGGACGGCACGACCGCGCGGGTGGTGGTGCACGGGGTGTCGCTCACGCTGCGGCCCGGCCAGCGCGTGGGCGTGCTGGGCGCCAATGGCCAGGGCAAGACCACGCTGGTGCGCACGCTGGCCGGCGACCTGCCCGCGTTGTCCGGCGAGACGGTGCCCGGACGCGGGCTGGCGGTGGGCTACTTCGCGCAGCACGAGATCGAGCGGCTGCGCGGCGGCGACACGCCGCTGGAGGCGCTGACCCGCCTCGCGCGCTCGATCGGCGCTCCCACCCGCGAGAGCGAGCTTCGCGCCTTCCTCGGCCGCTTCGATTTCTCCGGCGACATGGCGGTGTCGCCGATCGCGCCTTTCTCCGGCGGGGAGAAGGCGCGGCTCGCGCTCGCCCTCATCGTCTTCCAGCGCCCCAACCTGCTGGTGCTGGACGAGCCCACCAACCACCTCGACCTGCAGATGCGCGAGGCGCTCAGCCTGGCACTGGCCGGCTTCGAGGGCACGCTGGTGCTGGTGTCGCACGATCGCCACCTGCTGCGCTCGACCGTCGACGAACTGGTGCTGGTCGCCGACGGCCAGGTACGCCCCTGGGACGGCGACCTCGACGAATACCGCAGCTGGCTGGCCGACCGCGCGCGCGCCGCGCAGGCCGCCACCCGCGCGGCGGCGAGCGCCACGACGCCCCGACTCGCACAGGTCGACGCCTCCGATACCCGCGTCGACCCGGTACACGCCCTCGGCGCGATCGTCGACGCCACGCGCGCCTCCCCCGCCGCGGCACCTCTCGCCGGCGCTGGCGCGCCTGGCGGTTCGCTGTCCGGCCCTGAGGCGACCCGTGGCGCGACCGGGACACCGAGCCGAACGGACGGTCGCGAGCCGCCGGACCCCGCCGCGCCCGCCGCGACCGCGCGCCGATCGTCGAATCGCGAGTCGATTCGCCTCGCGCGCGAAATCGCAAAGCTCGAGCAGAGGATCGAGACCCTGGGCGCGGAGAAGACCGCGCTGGATACGACGCTGGCCGATGCCGCGCTCTACACCGCATCGCGGCGCGCGGAAC
>JBIPNU010000030.1:0-11196 GCA_044370615.1 Burkholderiales bacterium | reverse complement strand
CCGCGCGCCGGGCGTGCGTC
This sequence comes from Burkholderiales bacterium, assembly GCA_044370615.1. GTDB lineage: Bacteria > Pseudomonadota > Gammaproteobacteria > Burkholderiales > CAIKXV01 > CAIKXV01. Next base: position 11,176 of record JBIPNU010000030.1, on the reverse strand, counting down.
GTCCGGGAGACGGCGCTTCGCGCCGACTGAAACGCCCGGGCCGGCCGGTATGCGCGACACGCACCGACCCGTCCGAGTGCCGGGCCACCGGACCTGCCGCTCGATGCGGCAACCCTCGGACCCGTCGACTGCGCGCGGCGGCTGGAGGGTGCCAGCGATCGCCTGGAGCCCGGCCCCGTCGCTCGAGGCCGGCCACCGAGCGGCGCCGGCCGCGCGGCTACTGCGCGGTGACGCCCCCGTCGAGCACGAGCACCTGCCCGGTGATGTACGACGCCTCGGGCCGCGCCAGGTAGGCCACTGCCGAGGCCACCTCCTCGACCGAGCCCAGTCGTCCCATCGGGATGCGCGCAAGCGTGGTGTCGAGGTAGCCGGGCTGGGCGAACGAGCCGGCGCGCGCCGCGGTGTCGACGCGGCCCGGCGCGACCGCATTCACGCGAATGCCCAGCGGCGCCCACTCGATGGCCAGCATGCGCGTCATCTGCAGGATGCCTGCCTTCGCGATGCCGTAGGCCGCGCGATCGGCCATGCCCACCAGCGCATGGGTGGAGGACACGTTGATCACCGCGCCCGACTGGCCCGCGCCGCAAAACCAGCGCCCGGCCGCCTGCGTCAGGAAGAAGGTGCCGGTGAGGTTGGTGGCCATCACGCGATCCCAGTCCACCGGGCTGATCTCCAGCGCAGGCTTCTTGAGCGGGACGCCCGCGTTGTTCACGAGCAGGCCGAGCCCGCCGAACGCGGACGCGGCGTCCTCGAGCACGCCCGACAGGCGCGAGGGATCGCGCAGATCGAACACCAGCGCTTCGGCACGTCGACCGATCGCGCGGACCGCGGCGAGCGTGCCCTCCAGCGCACCGGACGATCGGCTGGAGCCCAGCAGGCAGTCGTAGCCGTCGCGGGCGAGCGCGATCGCGATCGCCGCGCCGATGCCCTGTGCGGCCCCGGTGACCAGCGCGATGCGCGGAGCCGGTGCCCGGTCGGCCATCACCAGCCCTGCGGCTCGCCGCGCAGCGGCACGATCGCGCGGATCGCGGCCGCCATGCGCTTGCGGTCGGCCGCGGGAACCGGGCTGAGCGGGGGCCGCACCTCGCCGAGGTCTCGCCCCATGATCCGCGCCGCAGCCTTCAGCCCGGGCACGCCCCAGGGCCGTACCGCCTGCACCAGCGCGGCGAGTGCCTCCTGGTCGGCGCGCGCCTGCGCGTAGTCCTCGCGCGCGCAGGCGGCGAACAGCCGCGCGACGGTACGCGGCGCGATGATCGCCAGTGGCGTGAAGGCCGACCGGGCGCCGATGGCGAACGCGGAAATCAGGTACTCGTCGCCGGAGAACAGCGCGAAGTCCGGACGGGCGCGGCGGGCGAGCGTGAGCAGTTCGATCATGAACTGCCAGTCGAGGCTCGCGTCGACCAGACCGGCGACGTTGGGCGCGCGCCGCGCGAGCGCCATCGCCGAGTCGGCGGACACCTTCACCCCGTTCATCTCGGCCGGCGCGTTGGCCACGAATACGGGCAGGGTGACCGCGGCCGCGATCTGCGCGAAGTGCTCGACCAGCATCGACTGCGGCGGGGTCCAGTAGTAGGGCACGTGCGCGATCACGGCAGCCGCCCCCGCCGCCTGCGCATGGGCGGCCATCGCGGCGGCCATCGCGCTGCCGGGCTGGCTCACGTGCGCGATCACCGGAACGCGACCGGCCACATGGGCGATGGCCCGTTCCAGCAGCAGGTGCCGCTCCGGCGTGGTGAGGCTGACCGATTCGCCCGCATGCATGGGCAGCGCGAGCGCCTGCGCGCCGTGCGCGAGGTGGAAGTCGATCAGGCGCGCATGGGCGTCGTGGTCCACCGCCCCGCTGGCCGTGAACGGCGTGCACGGCACGTGGACGAGCCCGGGGACGAAGAGCGGCGCCGCCGCGGGCGGCAGGGTGGCGTGGGCAATCGCAGCCGTCATGTCGGTCACCACCCGTGCGGTTCGCTGTCGAGGATGCCCAGCTCGCCCAGCTGGCGCTCGATGACCGCGATGCGCTCGGCGCTCGCGGTGGGCAGCGGCGGGCGGGTCGGTCCGACCGGACGACCCATGATCACCATGCCGCCCTTGAGCGAGGACGGGTACTGGTCGCGAAACAGCTGCCAGAGCTGCGCGAGCCGGTACTGGCAGTCGCGCGCGAGGTCCCACTGCCCATCCACGCACGACTGGTAGAGCCGCGTGCAGAGGTTCGGGCAGATCGCCCCGGCCGAGGAATACGAACCCCGTCCACCGAGCGGCACGGACGGCAGCAGGAACTCGACGCCCGCCACCATCGAGAAGTCGGGCCGTACGGCCAGCGCCGCGCGCGAGATCTCGAGGAACTTCTCGCTGTCGAAGCTCGCCTCCTTCATCGCCACCAGCTGCGGGATCGCCTCGAGCAGGCGCACGATCAGCTCGCCGGTGATCTCCACCCCGTCCAGGTACGCCGGCGAGTTGTAGGCGATGATCGGCAGCGCGGTCTCGCGCGACAGCCGCAGGAAGTAGTCGAAGATCGCCTGCCGGGTGGGTCCCCAGAAGTAGGGGGTGATGGCGATCACCGCGTCGGCGCCGATCGACTCCGCGTGGCGTGCGAGCTCGAACGCCTCCTCGATCGCCGGTGCGCTCACGTGGATCGACACCGGCACGCGACCGGCCACCACCTTCACCGCCACCTCGGCGAATCGCTTGCGCTCGTCGAGCGTGAGATTGTGCGACTCGCCCTTGTGGTGCGGCCAAGAGATCGCGGTCGCGCCGGTGCGCACGTGGAAGTCGAGCAGGCGTTCGAAGGTGTCGAGGTCCGGGCTGAAGTCGTCCTTCAGCGGCGTGACCGGACTTTGCATCACGCCCGAGAGCGAAAGGGCCATCGCGGTGTCCGAAGTGAAGGGTCGCAGGGGGGAACGCGGACTGTACTCCTGCGCCGTGCCCGCTGCCGACCGCGCGGCCAACCCGGGACGCCTCCCGCGGGGAGGCCTGCGCGGACCGCGCGCCGCGCGCGCGCGGGCGGGCACCGCGCCATCGCCGTCGCGGGCGCGGTCGCGCACGCCGATCGAGCCCCGGGGTTCGGGCGTCGAGCCCGACCGCCAGCGCTCACCGCGGATCGCCCGCGTCCGTCGAACGCCGGGGAGGCTCCACGTCCCAGGGCATCGCCAGATGCTGCGGACCGAGTTCTCCGATGCCGCGACAGCCGATCAGCCCGAGCACGCGATCGATCTCGTCGCGGTAGAGCTGGATCGCGCGCATTGCCCCCAGCTGCCCGGCCATCGCCGTGCCGTAGAGCGGCGCGCGGCCGAGCAGTATCGCGTGCGCGCCCATCGCGAGCGCCTTGACCACGTCGGCTCCTCGACGAAACCCGCTGTCCACGAGCACCGTCATCCGATTGCCCACCGCGTCGAGCACCGAGGGCAGGGTCTCGATCGGCGCCGGCGCGCTGTCGAGCACCCGCCCACCGTGATTCGAGACGACGATGCCGTCGACGCCGCAGTCGGCCGCGAGCCGGGCATCCTCCGCGTGCTGGATGCCCTTGACGATCAGGGTGCGCGGCCACAGCCGGCGCAGCGCGCGCACGTCGTCCCAGCTCATCGACGGGTTGGTGGCCATCGAGCGGCCCATCGGCAGCGCGGTGAAGCGCGTCTGCAGGTGGCGGGGAAAGTTCTCGTAGCGCGGCAGGCCGCCGGTGAGCAGGTAGCGCACGATCACGCCCAGCAGCCAGCGCGGATGCATCGCGACGTCGACCACGTTGCGGCGGGTGAACCGGAACGGGATCACGAATCCGTTGCGCAGGTTGTACTCGCGCCCGGGGGCCACCGGCGTGTCGACGGTGAACACCAGCGCGTCGAACCCCGCGGCACGCGCCCGCTCGACCAGCTGGAAGGACAGATCCCGCTCGGGCCACATGTACAACTGGAACCAGAGGGTGCCGCCCGCCTCCTCGACCACCCGTTCCATCGCGGTCATCGAGCCGGTGGCCATCGTGTAGGGGATCCCCTGGGCCGCTGCAGCCTTCGCCAGTTCGATCTCGCCCTGGTACCACGCGAGCCCCGCCGACCCGGTGGGGCCGATCGCGACCGGCATCTGCTGGCGCTTGCCGAACAGTTCGATCGACTGGTCGCGCACGCTCACGTCGGCCAGCACCCTGGGCCGCAGCTTGATGCGCGCGAGTGCGGCGAGGTTCTCCCGCATCGCGATCTCGTCGTCGTTGCCGCGATCGATGAATTCGAACAGACCCTTCGGCAGTCGCCGTCGGGCGCGCTCGCGCAGGTCGGCGACGTCGTAGACGTCCATGGCCGGGATCGCGGGGCGCTGGGCGTGGACTTCGTTCCCGGCGGGGGACACACCAGGCTGAGTGAATGACGGCATGCGATTCGGCTCCTTCTCGTGCGCGGTCCGAAGCGGCCGCCAGCGGCCGCCACTCTACAACGCGCGGGCACCGATCACCGGGGCACCCGCGGCGCGGTTTGCCGATGCAGCGCCCCCGCCCAGCGCTCGCGGCCCCTCCGGAGGTGTCCTACCGTGGACCACGCGTCCTCGCCTCCGCACCCCGCGCCGCAGGCGACCGCGAACCGCAGAGGAGCCCCCATGTCCGCCATCGCCCGTCCACACACGCCTGCCCCGCCCCAGGCGTCCATGCCGTCCGCGGCTCTCCGGTACCCGCACGCCAGCGACGGCCCCGCGCCGCCGCGCGCGCCCGGCACCGCGGCCGCAACCGACGCCCCGCGCACACGCGCCGCTCGCGCGCCCTGGGCCCGGCTGCTGCTGGTCACGCTCGCCGGCAGCGCCTTGCTGGTGCAGACTGCCGCCGCGGAGTCGGCACCCGCGCGAACCGAGCCCGGATCGACGCGGGCGGGCACCGGTCACGCACCCGCTGCGGGTCCGGGTACACCGGCTTCCTCGAAGGCTCCGGCCGGGAGCCCGACGGCCTCGAAACCGCCTGCCGCCGAGAAGCGCAGCCTCGCCGACGAACTGTTCACCGAAGCCGAGCGCGAGGCCTGGCGCCAGAAGATCGCCGCCGCACCCGACGAGGCGCAGAAACGCCAGCTGCGCGGCCAGCGTCTTGCCGAACTGCAACGCCGGTCGCGCGAGGCGAAGGCCGCGGCCGGAACCGGCAAGCCCTCGACCGCCCCGGCGCGCGAAGCCCGCTGACCCCGCTCAGGCCGCTCGCGCCTTCAGCAGGCGGCCCAGATCCGCAGCCAGCTGCTCGACCGTCGTGGACTCGCGCGCCATCAGGCGTATGCGGCCCTCGCGGTCGTGCACGTACAGGAAGGTGGAGTGGTCGATCGTGTAGCTGCTCGCGGTCTGCCCCTTCACCTTCGCGTGGAACACCTTGTAGCCCTTGGCCGTCTCCGCGATCCGGGCGGCACTGCCGTACAGGCCGACGAACGAGGGGTCGAAGGCCGGCACGTAGTTCGAGAGCAGTTCCCGGGTGTCCCGCTCCGGATCGAGCGTGACGAACAGCACCTGCAGGTCCGCACCCTCGCTGCCGAGTCGGCGGCGCACCTCGGCCATCCGGCCGAGCGCCGAAGGACAGGCATCCGGGCACTGGGTGAACCCGAAGAACAGCACGACGACCTTGCCGCGGTAGTCGGCCAGGGTGCGTGGGCTTCCGGTGTGATCGGTGAGCGAGAAGCCCTGCCCGAAGGTGGCGCCGGTCACGTCCACCGAATGGAAGGGCTGCGCGGTCTCGGTGCCGCACGCGGCGAGCCACGGGAGCACCATCCCGGCAGCGAGCCAGCGCCGCCGGGACTCGAGGGCCGGGACCCTGCGCACGGCCCCCTGGCGCAAGCGCGCGGCGCTCATCGATGCGAGTGTCCGCCGGACGCCGACCCGCCGCCCGAGGCGGGCGGTGCGCCCGAGGCGAGCGGCCGCACCTCGGCGGCCACCTTCACCGTCTCGCGTCGGCCATCGGGCGACTGGAACGTGAGCGTGATCGGCACCGTGCTGCCCCGCTCGAGGGGTTTGGGAAGATTCATCAGCATCACGTGGTAGCCGCCCGGGCGCAGATCCACCGGCTTGCCGGCGGGCACCGTGAGCCCGGTGATCGCCCGCATGCGCATCACGTTGTCGACCATCGCCATCTCGTGGATCTCCACCAGCGGCGCGACCGGCGAGGCAGCCGCGACCAGGCGGGTGTCGGCGCGCGACTCGATGCGCATGAACGCACCGGTGGCCTGCATGCCGGGCACCGTGCCCCGGACCCAGGCTTCGGTGACGGTCACCTGGGCGATGGCCGGGCCAGCCAGCAGCGCGCACAGCGGGACCATCGACAGCCACCGCACGCAACCTGGCCAGGCAACCGCGCGTCGCGTGTGACGCGCAAGGAGGGGGAGGGTCGAGACGAGAAGGCGGGACCCGCGCAGCGGCGCCGGGAACAGGGATCGATTCATGGGTTCTCCAGGAAAACGGGGGCGGCAGCGTCCATGCCTGCCATCGCTCGCGGTCGAGCGATGCACGACGCAGGGGGCGCGAACCTGCTCACCGCGCGGATGCGGTCACGCAGGTGCGCCGGGCCGACGAGGGGCAGGCCAATCGGCATCCAGGCCTGCAAGGAGACGGGCAGGCTGCCCGTCGCGGGGGTCAGGCGGCTCAGGCGCCGACCGGAGGACCGGTTGCCGGCGGAGGGCCGCGGTCGCGCGGTGTCCGCGCAGCCGTGTCGGCCCCAGCGGGCGACAGGCGAGAGGACAGGTCGGCGCGGGCGAGCACAACGCGCGGCGATGGCGGCATGGCCGGGGAGGCGAGCGCACAGGCCTTGCAGGACACCTCGGCAAGCGCCGCGCCGGCAGGCCCGTCGCGATCGAGCGGCGTGCTGCACACGCCAAGTGCGGAACGCAGCGCATCGACGGCCATCGTCGCCGCGTGCAGCGACAGCGTCGACTGCAGGAGGGCCGCGAAGAGGCAGAGCGTGGCTGCCGCGCGAGCGGGATGCATGCGTCTCATCCTTCGATTATACGACCGGCTCCGGGTCGGTCGTGCTCCCCGGGTGCTAGACTGCGCGCCGGTCGCGGGTTCGACCTGCGGCCCGCGACCGGCGCGATGGAGGCACGGCGGGCGGCGACCGCGCACCGTGCACGCCGACTCCGGCACGCGCGGCCGTGCGCGATGTCCAGCCAACCGCAACGACGGGCGGTCCGCCCGATGCCCGCGGACCGTTTCGTGACACGAGACCCCGAGAGAGATTCCCATGACCCCTCACCGCATCGCGGTCATCCCCGGCGACGGCATCGGCAAGGAAGTGATCCCCGAAGGACTTCGGGTGCTCGACGCCGTCTCGCGCCGCTACGGCATCGCGTTCGCCTTCGATCACTTCGACTGGGGCTGCGACCAGTACGCGAAGTACGGGTCCTGGATGCCCGCCGACTGGAAGGACCAGGTCGGAGGCCACGACTGCCTGTTCTTCGGCGCCTCCGGCTGGCCGGCCACGGTACCCGACCACGTCTCGCTGTGGGATTCGCTGATCAAGTTCCGGCGCGAGTTCGACCAGTACGTGAACCTGCGCCCTTGCCGGCTGATGCCCGGCATCCGCAGCCCGCTGGCCGATCGCAAACCGGGCGACATCGACTTCTGGATCGTGCGCGAGAACACCGAGGGCGAGTATTCCTCCGTCGGAGGGCGGGCCTTCGCGGGCACCGAGCGCGAGGTGGTGACGCAGCAGTCCACCTTCAGCCGCTTCGGCACCGATCGCATCCTGAAGTTCGCCTTCGAACTGGCCAGCCGCCGTCCCAAGAAGCACCTCACCTCGGCGACGAAGTCCAACGGCATCTCGATCACCATGCCGTACTGGGACGAGCGGGTGGAGGCGATGGCGAAGCACTACCCCGACGTGCGCTGGGACAAGTACCACATCGACATCCTCTCGGCGAACTTCGTGCTTCACCCGGACTGGTTCGACGTGGTGGTGGCCTCGAACCTGTTCGGCGACATCCTGTCCGACCTCGGGCCCGCCTGCACCGGCACCATAGGCATCGCGCCCTCGGGCAACATCAACGCCGATCGGCGCCATCCCTCGCTGTTCGAGCCGGTGCACGGCTCGGCGCCCGACATCGCGGGCAAGGGGATCGCCAACCCGATCGGCGCGATCTGGTCGGCGGCCATGATGCTCGACCACCTCGGCCACGCAGAGGCCGGCGCGGCGATCGTGCGTGCGATCGAGGCCGTGCTCGATCCGTCCAGCGGCGCGCCGCGCACCCGCGATATCGGAGGCACCGCGGGGACGATGGACCTGGGTCGCGCGATCGCCGAGGCGATCTGAGCCCGGCATCATCGCTCGCCCGGCAGCGCGAAGTCGCGGTCCCCGCGACGGGGTTGCCGCAATGACCACACAGGCGCACTGGAGCACCCGCCCGCTGTCGGTGCTGGTGGTCGCCACCGTGGTTCAGGTCGTCACGGTAATGGCCGGCAACTCGATGGTGGCGATCGCCCCCGAGATCGCGCGACGGCTCGAAGTGGAGCCCTCGCTGATCGGCTTCCAGGTCAGCATCGTCTACTCCGGGGCGATGATCGGCGCGCTGTTCGGCGGCCCTCTGGTGCTGCGCTACGGCCCCTGCCGCACGCAGCAGGTCTGCGTCGCGCTGTCCGCGCTGGGCGCGCTGGTCGCCTGCGCGCCCAGCCTGTGGCTGCTCGCGCTCGCCTCGCTGTTGTGGGGGCTGGGCACCGGGCCGGCCACGCCTGCCGCAAGCCATGTGCTCAACCGATTCACCGATCCGGCTCGCCGCAACCTCATCTTCTCGCTCAAGCAGACCGGCGTTCCCCTGGGCGTGATGGCGGCCGCCTTCGTGATGCCCCCGCTCACGCTCGCAGGCGGAGCGCCCACGGCCTACGCGCTGCTCGCGGGCGTCGCCGCGGCCACGGCGGTCTTCCTGCAGGCGGTGCGACGACACTGGGACGACGACCGTACGCCCGGCCGGCGGCTGGGCGGCAACCCGCTGGCCGGCCTGCCGATGATCTGGCGCCATCCGCTGCTGCGCTGGCTGTCCGCGTCGGCGTTCTGCTACGCGTTCTGCCAGCTGTGCGTGACCTCGTTCACCGTCACGATGCTGGTCACCGAGGCGGGCATCGGCCTGGTGGAGGCGGGGCTGCTGCTGTCGCTGGTGCAGTTCTCCGGCGTCGTGTCGCGCGTCGGGTTCGGGATCTGGGCCGACCGCGTGGGCAGCGCGCTGGTGCCCCTGGCGCTGGTCGGCGCGGGCACGGCGGCGACGTGCGCGGTGACCGCCCTGCTCGAGCCCGGGTGGCCGCGCACCGGGCTGTGGGTGCTGCTGGTACTGCTCGGCGGCACCGCGGTCGGATGGACCGGCATGTTCGTCGCCGAGGTCGCACGCATCGCGCCACGCGGCCAGGTCGGACTCGCCACCGGCAGCGCGATCGCGTTCAATTTCCTCGGCATTCTCGCCGGACCGGCGATCTTCGCGCTGGCCTACCCGTGGCTGGGCAGCTACGCGCACACCTTCGGCGCGCTGGCGGTGGTGCCGCTGGCAGGGGCCGTGCTGGTGCTGCACACCTTGCGGGTGGAGCGGCGCCTGGGCGGCGGCCGACGCGACGGCACCTCGGTTGCGACAGCCGACGGACAGGGATAGCATTCCTCTGATCGCAACGTCGTTCCGGACAGCGGAACGGATGGCTTCGGGCGCAACCTGCGTCGCGCCGGTCATCCACGTTCAGTCCTCGACCGGCACCCGCATCGCGCCCCGCGCGGGTGGACGCGATCGAGCCGGATCGACCGGCCTCGCCAAGGAGGAGCCATGCCCGAATCGAACACCGCGTCCGTACGCCGCCCGGCCCTCACCGGCCGACTGCTGAGCGACCGCGATGTCGTGCGGGTCGATGGCGAGCCGCGCCTGCGTGCCGCGCGCTGCCTCGACTGCGACACCCGCGTGTTCCCGGCCCCGACGGTCTGCCCGTCCTGCACCGGAGAGCGCATGGCCGAACTGCCGCTGTCGGACACCGGCACCCTGTACGCCTGCTCGACCGTGCACATCGCGCCGCCGATGTGGGAGACCCCCTACACCATCGGGTATGTCGACCTGCCGGAAGGGGTGCGCGTGTTCGGCAAGGTCGAGCACAGGCCTGCTCTCGAGCCGGATACCCCGGTGCGGGTCTGCCTCCAGCCGGCGGACGACGATCCCCCCTCACCCGCCTGGCGATACTGGTTCGTCGCCGCCTGATCCCCGGAGCCCGCGCATGACCCACGCCCACCTCAGACCGGTGTCGGTGATCGGCACCGGCATGATCCGCTTCGGCAAGCACCGCGACCTCACCGTGCCGCAACTCGCGCAGCCCGCGGTTCGCGAAGCCCTGCGCGAGGCCGGCCTCGAGCCCGCGCGCATCCAGGCCATCTACGCCGGCACCGCCACCTCGGGATGGATGCCCGGGCAACGGGTGGCGCGCGACACCGGGATGAGCGGCATCCCGGTGATCAACACCGAGAACGCCTGCTCGAGCAGCGCCACCGCCTTTCGCGAAGCCTGGGTGGCGGTCGCAGCCGGGCTGTACGACTACGTGATGGTGTTCGGCGTCGAGCAGCTCACCAAGCTGGGGGGCGGCACCCTGCCGCTCGACCAGGACGACATCGAGGTCGCCAACGGCATGGTGATGCCCGCCCTCTACGCGATGCGGGCGCAGCGCTACCTGCACGACTACGGCGCGAGCGAGGCCGACCTTGCCTCGGTGGCGGTCAAGGCCCGTCGCCACGGCGCGCTCAACCCGGACGCGCAGTTCCGCTCCGAGACGACCGTCGAGGAGGTCCTCGCCTCGCGGCGCATCGCCGATCCGCTCACGCTGCTGCAGTGCTGCCCGACCGGCGACGGTGCGGCCGCCGTGGTGATCTGCCCCACCGAGGTCGCGGCGCGCCACGGTGACCGGCCGGTTCGGGTGCTCGGTTCGCACCTCGCCTCCGGACGCTTCCTGCCGGGCTTTCGCGACATGACGATCCCGGAGATCACCCAGCGCTGCTCGGCCGAGCTCTACGAGGAAACCGGACTCGGACCCGAGGACATCGACGTGCTGGAGTGCCACGACGCCTTCACCATTGCCGAGCTGCTCTACTACGAGGCGCTCGGGCTGTGCGGCCGCGGCGAGGCGGTGTCCCTGCTGCACGCCGGGGCCACCTCGCTGGGCGGGCGCGTGCCGGTCAACCCCAGCGGTGGCCTGCTCTCCAAGGGACACCCGGTGGGCGCGAGCGGTGCGGCGCAGATCG
>JBIPNU010000444.1:0-3012 GCA_044370615.1 Burkholderiales bacterium | reverse complement strand
CTGCTGCCCGCCACCGCGGAGGGACGTTCGCGCGCCGGGCTGCCGTCGGTCGGGGGCAGCGGCGGCAGGTCGAGCGGCAGGGCCGGGGCCGGCGCCGCGACGGCAGGCGGTGGCGGTGGTGCCGGGGTGAGGGCTGCGGGCGGCGGGGTTGTCGGAGCGAGGGCGGCGAATCCACGGTGCCAGAGGCCGGGATGGTTGACCTCGACGTACACGTAGCTGCCGAGCAGGCTGCCGGCAAGCCCGCCGAGGATCAGGATCCACTGGATCCGGGTGAGCGAGGTCATCGCGGAGCCGCCGCCGGCGAGCGGCCCGGCGAGCGCCGGCCGCGCGGACGATTCGGCACGCGCGGCCTCGGACGGGCGGACCGGGTCGGGCGCACCCGTCCAGGGATCGGGTCGGACCCCGCCGCGCGCCTCGCCGCCGGGAATCGGTTCGAGGGACAGGCCGTCCCCGGCCGCGGCGCCGGTGGTGGCCGGGTCGCTGCCCGGCGCGCCGCGATTCTGCGCGGCCTGCTGCAGGGCCTTCATGAGCAGGCTCATCCGCGGGGCTCCCGCTTCACCGCGCCGGCGCGATCGCGGCGGCCGGCTGGGCGAGGCCGCTGGCGGCGCCGGGCGAGGGCGTGACGGACTCGGGCAGGAAGCGCTGGAAGAAGCGCAGTTCGTCGGACTGCAACGACGGATTGGAGATGACGGTGGGCCGGATGAAGATCACCAGTTCGGTCTTGGTTGCCTTCTCGTTGCGGAAACTGAACAGGTCGCCGAAGCCGGGCTGCCGCGAAAGCCAGGGCACGCCGTCGCGGTTGCGCTGCACGTCGTCCTGCATCAGGCCGCCGAGCATCACGGTCTGGCCGCTCACCACCTGCAGCACCGACTCGAGTTCACGGGTCTGGATGACCGGCACCAGGTTCTGCACCGGGTTCACGCCCTGGCGCAGGCTGGGGTTGGGGTCGGCGACCGTCCCGGTCACGCGGGTGATGGTGGGGCGCACCGTGAGCGTGACCTGCCCGACCTCGTCGATCTGGGGCGTCACGGCCAGCACCACGCCGACCGGCACCGTCTGGGCGGTGGTGTTGAACACGGTGGGCTGGATCGTGCCTCCGGTGGTGACCGCGCCCTGCTGGGCCTCGACCTGGAAGTAGACGAAATTGTCGGTGACCCGCAGGATGGAGGTCTGGTTGTTGAGCGCCATGATCTTCGGGCTGGACAGCACCGAGGTTTCGCCGAACTGCTGCAGCAGCTTGATGGTGGCGCTGACGTTGCCGGAGTTGGGAGCCGCGTAGCCGACCGTGACCGAAGGCGGCGTGGCGAGATTGCTGCCGATCAGCGACTGCGAGAAGCGAAAGCCGGTGGCACCGGTGCCGAGACGGGCCCAATCGACGCCAGCCTGGTAGGCGTCGCTCAGCCGGACCTCGGCGATCGTCGCCTCGATCAGCACCTGGCGGGTGACCGCGCGCGTGACGCCGTCCAGGTACTGCTGCACCAGCCTGTGCTGGCGCTCGGTGGCGAGCACGTTGACCGTGCCGGCGAGGGCGTTGACGACCACGCTGTCGCGCGCGTCGGCGACCTGCACCGGCGGCGGCGCCGACCCGAACACCGCGTTGAACAGCTGCGTGGAGGCGGCGCCTGCCCGACTGACCGCCTCGGCCTGCGCGAGGCGCTCCTCGCGGGCGGCGCGCGCCTGTTCGGTGCGCTGCGCGCGCTCCTCCGCGCTCTGGGTCTGCGCCCTCGAGGCGGTGAGGATCGCGCGGATGTTCTCGCGCAGGGTGTCCCAGAAATGGGTCTGTGAGGTGGTGCGCACCAGCGTGCTGGACGCGTTGAGGGCCGATCCGCCGAGACCCGCGCCGCCCGGCGCGGTGCCTGCGGCCCCGGGGGCCGCGCCGCCGGCACCGGGGGCACCGGTCCCCTGGCCGCCGATCTGGCCGGAGGCCCCGATCGTGGCGGTGGTGTCGCGCTGCATGTTGACGTAGTTCACGCGGTAGACCCGCAGCAGCGGCGTGTCCGGCTGCACGACGATCGTGCTGCCTTCCTGCTGGACCCGCATGTCGACCTGGCGCGCGATGCGCTCGAGGATCGCCGGTAGCGTCTCGTTGATCGCGTTGAGGGTGACCCGACCGGCGAGCCCGGGGTGGATGTCGATGTTCTGGCGCGCGTCGCGGGCGAGCGCGAGCAGCAGCTCGCGCACCGGCACGTCGGTCACCACCACGCTGAAGGCCGGTGGCGGAGTCCGCGCGACCGGCGGAGGCACCAGGTCGCCCGCGAGCACCGGCAGCGGCAGGTCGACCGTCGATGCAGCCGCCTCGCGCCCGCGGTCGAGATGCCCCTCGGATCGGGGCAGCTCGGGGCGTACCTTGACCGGAGTCTGGCAGCCGGCGAGCAGCGCGCCCGCCAGCGCGGCAGCGAGCAGCGGCGTTGCCGATCGCGCACCGCGCGGGGCCGGGCTCTGCGGTCTCGGGTGGGGGCTCATCGGCGATCCTCGGGAACGTGGCGACGCGGGCCGGAGCGGGCGTCCCGGGAGCGCGGGCCGACTGCATCCCGCAGGCCCGCCGGGGCGAGCAACCTCCGCCTGCTGGCGGACGTGCCGGCAGGGCCCGTCGACGCATCGAGGCTACCGTCCTTCGCCCTCGGGTTCAATGGCTTGCGGCCGCCGCAGTCGCGATACCGCAGGCCGGGGTACGTGCCGCGTCGCATGGTCAGGATCCGGCCGCCGCCAGTTCGGCGCGCAGGCCCTGCACGGTGCGCGGCTGCGGCGACCACGCGCGCAGGGTCGGCGGCAGGGTGGCGATCGCCGCCCGTGCCGCCTCGATCGACGCGAACTCGCCATGCAGCACCAGCAGCACCGGCTGGCCGCCGAGACGGCTGCGCAGCACCCACAGCCGCCGCGGGTCCTGGGCCGCGCCGAGCGCCGGCAGCTGGCGCTGCAGATGCGATTCGTCGCGCCCGGTGAGCAGCTGCAGCGTGACGGTGTCGCCCGCTGCGCCTTCAAGCCACACCCGCGTGGCGGCCAGTCGCGTGG
>JBIPNU010000553.1:0-2557 GCA_044370615.1 Burkholderiales bacterium | reverse complement strand
GTCGCGTCGAGGTCGCGCTGCGCCAGACGATGGCCGCGCCGGCCGAAAAGCGCATGGTCGCCGACACGGGCGGAATACCGGCGGCGACCGTCTTCACGCCGCTTCGGCAATGGCGCGGCTTTTCGCTGCTGGACGCGAAACTCCTGACCGGTCGCACGCACCAGATTCGTGTACATCTCGCGCACATCGGGCATCCGATCGTGGGCGACGACAAGTACGGGTCGCGCGAACTCGACCGGCCGCTCGCCCGACTGGGCATTCGCCGGCTGATGCTGCACGCGGCCCGCCTGGCCTTCATCCACCCGGGCACCGGGCAGCCTGCGCGCTTCGAGGCGCCACTACCGGATGCCTTCACCGACTTCATCGACCGTCTCGACGCGCGCGACGCGGAGCAGCGGCAGCTTCGATCCGGCGAGTCCCCCGATGTCCCGACGCCTTGAACTGATCGTCTTCGACTGGGATGGCACACTGGCCGACTCGGCCGGCCTCATTGCCGGCTGCATACAGCGCGGCTGCGCCGACCTCGGGCTCCCGGTGCCCTCCGAGGAGCGCGCGCGCTACGTGATCGGTCTCGGCCTGCACGATGCGCTCGACTACCTGGTGCCCGGGTTGACCCCGCAGCGACAGCGCGATCTCGCCGACCGCTACCGGCTCCACTACCTCGCCGGCGACGCGGCGATCCCGCTTTTCGCCGGCGCGCGGGAAGCGCTTGCCACGCTGCGCGAGTCCGGCTACCGGCTGGCGGTGGCCACCGGCAAGTCCCGGCGCGGGCTTGACCGGTCGATCGAACAGCTCGGGCTGGCAGGCCATTTCGATGCGACGCGCTGCGCGGACGAGACCGCGCCCAAGCCCGATCCGCTGATGCTGCGGGAGTTGCTGGAAGAACTCGAGGTGAGCGAGCAGGGTGCGCTGATGGTCGGCGATACCGTGCATGACCTCGACATGGCGGCGGCGGCCGGCGTGCCGGCCCTGGCCGTCAGTTACGGGGCGCATCCCCGGGAAAGCCTGCTGCAGCGCCCGGCGCTGGGCTGCCTCGATCGGTTCGACCAGCTGCTCGGGTGGATCCGGGCCCACGGATGACCGGTCGGCATCCCCGATTCCCCTTCGAACAACCCCGGCCCCCGCTGCGCGCGACGATCCGAGCGCGGGCGAGTATCCGGACAACGCCATACAGGATCTTTCGATGACCGAACACGGCGAACGCGAGACCGGATGGGAGCGCCACGCGCTGGAGCGCCTGGCCGGTGCCGCGCTGCAGGAACAGCGGCGAGCCCGCTACTGGGGCATCTTCTTCAAATCGGTCACCCTGCTCTACCTCTTCCTGCTGCTGTTCGTGGCGATGGGTTGGCTGGGCGCGCGCGACATCGCGGCGAGCGGGCGCCACACCGCCCTCGTGCAGGTCAGCGGCGTGATCGGACCCGAGTCGCGCGCCTCGGCCGACCAGATCATGGCCGGCCTGCAGGCGGCCTTCAAGGACAGCAACACGGCGGGCGTGATCATTCGCATCAACAGTCCGGGCGGCAGCCCGGTGCAGGCAGGGCAGATCAACGACGAGATCCGTCGGCTGAGGGCGCTGCATCCGGACATCCCGGTACACGCGGTCATCGAGGATGTCTGTGCGTCCGGGGGCTACTACGTCGCCGCCGCGGCCGACCGCATCTACGTGAACCGGGCGAGCCTCGTCGGCTCGATCGGCGTGCTGATGGACGGCTTCGGATTCGCCGGGGCGATCAACCGCCTGGGCGTCGAACGCCGCCTGATCACCGCTGGCGACAACAAGGGGTTCCTCGATCCGTTCTCGCCGTTGCAGCCGCGCCAGCGCGAGCACGCGCAGTCGATGCTCAACCAGATCCACGAGCAGTTCATCGCGGTGGTCAAGCAGGGCCGCGGCGATCGGCTGAAGCCGGTGCCGGAGCTGTTCAGCGGACTGGTGTGGACCGGGGAGAGGAGCATCGAACTCGGGCTGGCAGACGCCCTGGGCAGCGTCGAGTCGGTCGCCCGCGACGTCATCAAGGCGGAGACCGTCGTGGACTTCACCCCGCGCGAGAACATCGCCGAGCGCTTTGCCAAGCGGTTCGGGGCAGCGGCGATGGAATCCGTCTGGGCACTGGCAGGCGGTGGCCGGCCGATGCAGCTGCGCTGAACGGAGTCGTCGCTTCAGGGCAGCCGGAAGCCGGCCGCGCGCAGCAGCGCGCAGACCCTGACCAGCGGCAGCCCGATCAGCGCGGTCGGATCCTCCGAGACGACCGAGTCGACGAGCGAGACACCGAGGCCCTCGATGCGCGCGCTGCCCGCGCAGTCGTAGGCGGGCTCGCGGGCAAGGTAGCGCTCGACGGTGTCGCGATCGAGCAACCGGTATCGAACCCTCGTGGGCACCACAGCCACGCTCAGTCGCGGAGCCGCGCCCCGACCCTCGTCTCGCGCGAGGCACACTGCCGTGTGGAACACCACATCCCGGCCGGACATCGACAGCAGTTGGGCGACCGCCGGCGCGTGCGCCTCGGGCTTGTTGATCGGATGCCCGTCGAGGTCGGCCACCTGATCCGATCCGATGACC
>JBIPNU010000443.1:0-3025 GCA_044370615.1 Burkholderiales bacterium | reverse complement strand
GCACGCCGGATTGGCGCACGCAGCGCATGCTTCGGCCGCTCGCGGGTGCATCGAAGATCGCCGAGGATCGAGCGCGACACGCAGTCCGGACTCCTCACGATTGGCGAACGGCGAACACCCATGACACGTCTGCACGCGCTCCTCCCGCTGGTAGCTGTGCTTGCCCTGCTGATGGCCGCCCAGCCTTCGATCGCACAGTGGCCGCGCGCGCATCCGCGCCTGCTGCTCATTACCCACACGCGCGACCTGCCCGATGGGCCGGGGATCCTGTCGGCCACGATCGCCGGCGTCGCCTTCTCGCGCGAGGCGCTGGGCGCGCAGCCCTGGCGCGACACCGTCTCCCACCGGGTCACCGCGGTGCAACTGGCCTTCGCCGAGCTCCCGGTCGCGGCGACGCCCGCGCAGGTGCTGGCCACCGCGTCGAGCCACTATGCAGCCCAGGCCTCCCGCTTCGCGGCGCTCGCCGCGCCGCTGCTGCGCAGCCTCGGCGCAGGACGTGCCGTGTATGTCGTCGACCAGAGCGTGCAGATCGCGGGCGAGGACGAGGCGCGGCGGCTCGTCTGGACGCTGAGCGTGGATGCACAGGGCAGGCTCGTGCACGACGCGCCACGCCTGCTGGCGCGAGCGCCGGGACTGCTGCACGTGCGCTACGTCCCGCGACGGCTCGCCCACGGCCTTCCCGAAGGCTGGGGCTATCCGCAGGCGGGACGCCTCGCGTGGCAGCGGGTCAACCTGCAGCTGCAGCCGACCGGCCCGATACAGTCCATCGATACCGGCGGCGCCTTCGACGATTCGACGGGCCCCTCTGCTGGCCCTTTCGATCCGGACGCCGGTCTCGGCTGCCTGATCGACAGGCGCGCTCGCCCCGACTGCCCGACCGGCTTTCCCGACGTCGTCGGGCTCGTCGACAGCCATGCGGCCGCATGGGCCCTGCTCGACTACGCGCGCACCCTGCTGCCGGTCTACGACACGCTGCCCGCGCCCGACGGCGGTGTCGAGCAGGTCGCGCGCCCGGCGATCGCCGTGCACCGTCGAGAACTGTCGCGCAGCGACTGCACCCGCGGCGCAGCCTACCGCAATGCCGGTCAGGTCGGCGTGCTGCTCGAGGCAGTCGTCGACCGGATCCACGTCACGCCGCAGGGGCGCAGCGCACCGATCGCCCGCATCCGCGAGACCTCGATGTCGCCGACGCAGGCCTACGACCACACGCGCGAAGTCGCCAGCGCAGACCCGATGGCGATGGCGCCGTTCATCATCGATCCGCTGGCACCGCAGGCCGGTCTGCTCGCGGTGGATTCGGTCCCCGGGCTGCACGAGCTCGCGCCCGTCGACACGACGGGCAGCGCGACGCCGGCACAGCTGCGCTGGCAGGCGCCGGCCGGCGATCTTGCCAGGATCGATGTCGAGGTCACCTGCCCGGCGCCCGACCGGTGGATCGCCCGCGCGACGATCGCCCCGTGGGCGCGCTGCGTCGGCGGAGGCTGCAACTCCAGCTACTACCCGCGCGAGCTGGCGTTCACCCGGGGCAGGGCCGCGGTCGCCGACTGGGCCTGGACGGCAGTCACCTACCGCGGCCAGGTCTGGGAACCTCAGCGGATCGACTACGATGGCGCGGACGCGCTCATCGCTCGCCACCTCGCGACTGACAGCTGCGGCAGCGAGGTCACGCTGCGGCTGAGTCTCTCCACCGGGCGGGCCAGCATCGATCCGGCGCCGCCGTGTCTGCCCGAATGGCCGGGTGGCGAATGACGCGGACGCGGGCCCACCCGCAGGCCGCCCCTCGCACGCGCCCCCGGCCGTGACGGCCCGGGCCGCCGCGCACCCCGGCGCCCGCGTGTATCCTCCCTCGATGCGCCGCATGGCGCGCGACCGCGCAAGGACACGCCCGCATGAGCACCGCCCCCGGCACGCCTGCCGCCTTCGCCCCGCCCGCCACGCTGGAGGCGCCGCTCGAACTCGCGCCCGACACCTGGCCCACGCGCGAGTTCTACCTGCTGATGACCGCGCTGGTCATCCCGCGCCCGGTGGGCTGGATCTCCACCGTCTCGGCCGCGGGCGTACGCAACGTGGCGCCCTATTCCTACTTCAACCTGATGGGCTCGGACCCGTTCTACGTGGCCTTCGGCTCCACCGGCGTGAAGGACAGCCTGCGCAACATCCGCGAGGTGCCCGAGTTCGTCGCGAACATCGCCACGATGGACCTGCTGGAGACCATGAGCTTCACCTCGGGCGACTTCCGCCACGACGAGGACGAGTTCGCGCTCGCCGGGCTCACCCCGGTGCCCTCGGCCAAGGTGCGCCCGCCGCGCGTGGGCGAGGCCAAGGCCCACCTCGAGTGCGAGGTGAAGCAGATCTTCGAAGACGGCCAGACCCACATCGTGATCGCCAAGGTGGTGCACGTGCACGTGCAGCCCTCGGTGTGGCGCAACGGCCGGGTCGACCCGAAGCTGCTCGACCCGATCTGCCGCCTGTCGGGCTCGATGTACTCGTCGCTGGGCGACCTGTTCAGCGTGAACCGCCCCGACATGAAGGCGGTGCGCGCCGCCGCCGCCCCGCGCGAGGCGATGCCGCGCACCACGCGACGCTGAGCAGCGCCGCCCTCACCCGCCGTCACGACGCGACCGCGCGACTGATCCGCGAACTGAAGATCACGCTGGACTGAGCGGTCAGGCGCGGGGGCGCGAGCCACGCGCCCTCGGACGAACCCGCTCGCCCCGCCGGCGCTCGCACGCCCCGCCTCCTCCGCTGCCCTCCCACGTCCCCGCACGCATTCACGCCCCTCGCGCACGCTCGCAGACCCGGCACACCCCACACTCGCAGACCCCGGACGCTGAGGCACACCCTCTCCAACACGGGCACGGCCCCGCCGGCCCTCGCCTTCGGCGGCTTCCCCACCGCACTCGCACGCCCCGCACGCGGCGGCCTGCCCCCTCGACGCTCAACCACCGACTGACCAGGAGACCGCCGTGACCGCCCGACGCCTCACCCGCCAGGACCTGCGCAGCTGGCGCTGGTTCGGTCCCGG
>JBIPNU010000029.1:0-11273 GCA_044370615.1 Burkholderiales bacterium | reverse complement strand
CGCCACGGCGGCGCGTACCTGGGCAGGTGCGGTGCCCCCGCGGTGGTCGCGGCTGGCCAGCGAGCCCTCCAGCGTCAGCACCTTGTAGACGTCCTCGTCGACCGCCGGCGCGAACTCACGGAACTGCTCCAGCGTGAGGCCGGCGAGGTCGACGCCCAGCCCGGCCGCGGCGCGCACGGCGCGGGCCACCGCCTCGTGGGCCTCGCGGAACGGCGTGCCCTTGCGCACCAGGTAGTCGGCCAGATCGGTGGCGGTGGCGAACCCCTCGGCCGCCGCGGCGCGCATGCGCTCGGGACGGACGATGAGGCCGCGCATCATCTCGGCGTAGATGACCAGGGTGTCGACCAGGGTATCGACGGTGTCGAACAGGGGCTCCTTGTCCTCCTGGTTGTCCTTGTTGTAGGCCAGCGGCTGGCCCTTCATGAGGGTGAGCAGCGCCACCAGATGGCCGTTGACCCGCCCGACCTTGCCGCGCACCAGCTCGGGCACGTCGGGGTTCTTCTTTTGCGGCAGCATCGACGAGCCGGTACAGAAACGGTCCGGCAGGTCGATGAAGCCATAACGCGGGCTCATCCACAGGATGAGTTCCTCGGACAGCCGCGACAGGTGGGTCATGACCAGGGCGGCGGCCGCGGTGAATTCGATGGCGAAGTCGCGATCGGACACGGCGTCGAGGGAGTTCTCGCACAGACCGTCGAAACCGAGTTCGCGCGCGACCATCTCGCGGTCGATGGGGAAGGTGGTGCCCGCCAGCGCGCCCGAACCCAGCGGCAGCCGATTGACGCGGCCGCGGCAGTCGCCCAGGCGGCCGGCGTCGCGGTCGAGCATCTCGTGGTAGGCCATGAGGTGGTGGCCGAAGGTCACCGGCTGGGCCACCTGCAGGTGGGTGAAGCCCGGCATGACGAGCTCGGCGTGATGCTCCGCCAGATCGAGCAGCACAACCTGCAGCTGGCGCAGGTGGCCGCGGATGCGGTCGATGGCGTCGCGCAGCCAGAGCCGGATGTCGGTGGCGACCTGGTCGTTGCGGGACCGCCCGGTGTGCAGGCGCTTGCCGGCGTCGCCGACGAGCTGGGTGAGGCGGCGCTCGATGTTGAGATGCACGTCCTCCGCATCGAGCGACCACTGGAAGGACCCGGCCTCGATCTCGGCACGGATGAGGGTCATGCCGCGGCGGATGTCCTCGAGGTCGGCCGCCGGGATGACGCCGGTGGCCGCGAGCATGGCGGCGTGGGCCAGCGAGCCCTGGATGTCGAACAGGGCGAGACGGTGGTCGAAGAAGACGGAGGCGGTGTAGCGCTTGACGCGCTCGTCGACCGGTTCGCTGAAGCGGCCGGACCAGGTGCCGGACGCTCCGGCCACACCTGCCGGGGCCGACGCGGGCTGCGAAGGATGTTGGGAATTCATGGGGGCGTTGGAGTGAAACTTCGATGGGCAGTATAAAACAGCCGCCTCGCGCACCCGGGCGTCTGCCGGAGTTCCGCAACCTGGGCGTGTGGCTGCGGGCCTGCCTGCTCGCGACCGGGCTCGCTCTCGCCGCCGCCGTGCTGCTGGCGGAGGAATGGCGCGGGTTCGCCGAGCAGTTCTCCATCGTCGTCCTGCACGTGCACCCGCCGACGCTGCTGCTGCTCGCGGTCGGCACGCTTGCCGCCGGTGCACTTTCGCGCCTGCCGCGCGGCGCCGGCATTGTGGCGGTCCTCGGGCTGGGCAGCGGATCCGTGCTCGCCTCGGAATGGCTGCTCGGTCTGGGTGGCGGCCTGGCGCCGGCCGAGCCAATGCGCGCCGCTCTTCTTGGCGCGGCCGGGACCGCGCTGGCACTGGGGTATTTCGACCTGCGTGCCCGCGCGTTGTCGCCGGTGATCGCCGAGGCGCGGCTGCAGGCGCTGCAGGCGCGCATCCGGCCGCACTTCCTGTTCAACAGCATCAACGCGGTGCTGTCGCTGATCCGGTCGCAGCCGGCGCGTGCCGAGGCGGCCCTGGAAGACATGGCAGATCTGTTCCGCGTGCTCATGTCCGACAACCGCGATCTCGCGCCGCTGGCGGCCGAGGTGGCGCTGTGCCGCCAGTACCTGGACCTGGAGCACCTGCGGCTCGGCGACCGGCTGAACGTCGAGTGGCACGTCGACCACATGCCGGGCGACGCCCTGGTGCCGCCGCTGGTGCTGCAGCCGCTGGTCGAGAACGCCGTCTACCACGGCATCGAGCCGCTGCAGACACCAGGCACCATCACGGTCAACATCCTGCGGCGCCGCGACGAGATCCACATGCTGCTGCGCAATCCCTGCCCGCCCGGACGCGGCGGCCCCGGCGGCAACCGCATGGCCCTGGCCAACATCCGCGAACGGCTCGCGCTGCACTTCGACGAGGAGGGGCGTCTCGAGGCCCGGACCCGTGGCGATGATTACGAGGTGCACATCCGCATGCCCTATCGGCCGCAGCCTGTCGCCGGGGGGGCGCGATGAACCCCTTGCGCGTGATGATCACCGACGACGAGGCGCCCGCCCGGCACCGCCTGCGCGAGCTGTTGTCCGACTGCGCCAGGGAGATGCCTCTGACCGTGGTAGCCGAGACCGCGAGCGGCGCGGCGCTGCTCGAGGTGGTGCAGGATATCGCCTCGGACGTGGTGCTGCTCGACATCCGCATGCCGGGCATGGACGGCATCGAGACCGCGCGCCACCTGCAGAAGCTGCCCGCGCCGCCGCGGGTGGTGTTCACCACGGCCTACGAGCGCCATGCGCTGGAGGCCTTCGAGGTGCACGCGGTGGACTATCTGCTCAAGCCGGTGCGGGCGCGCCGTCTGCAGGAGGCACTGGCGCGGGCGCGTTCCCTCACGACACCAAACGGGGTTCCGGACACCCTGCGCACGCCCGCGGCGCGCAGCCATTTCTCGGTCTCCGAGCGCGGGCGCATCGTGCTGGTGCCGGTGCGCGAGGTCCGCTTCCTGCGCGCGGAACTGAAGTACGTGACGCTGCGCACGGCGACGCAGGAGCATGTGATCGAGGAGTCGCTGACCCGGCTGGAGGAGGAATTCGGCCCGGCCTTCGTGCGCATCCACCGCGGCTGCCTGGTGGCGGTGGAACACCTCCTGGGTTTCGAACGCCAGGACGCCGGCACAGGTGAAGCCCAGTGGGCCGCGGTGCTGGCGGACACGACCGAGCGGCTGCCCGTGTCACGACGTCAAGCACATGTCGTCAGGGAATTCGGCCTCCACGACCGCCACGCCTGACCGGGAGGTCTGATCAGGTCTGCGCGAAGAACACGCGTTTCCGGCGCGGGCGCGAAGACGCGCGGCCCGCGCCTCGTTCAGGCTGCCAGCCGCTGCGGCGAAACGACCGCCTCCATCCGCGCCGCCGCATCGCGCAGGGCCATGCGCAGTCCCTCCTCCACCACCGGGTGGTAGAACGGCATCTCGAGCATGCGCGCCACCGTCATGCCGGCCTGGATGCCCCAGGCCAGCAGGTGGGCGAGATGTTCAGCGTCCGGCCCGATCAGTTCGGTACCGAGCACGCGCCCGTCGTGGCGGCGGGCGTAGACGCGCAGCAGTCCCTGGTTGCGCAGCATCACCCGCGCGCGGCCCTGGTCCTCGAAGGACACCTCGCCGATGACGATGTCGTCTGCCTCGAGCTCGGCCAGAAGGGCCCCGACGGTGGCGAGCTGCAGATCGGAGAACACCACCGCCAGCGGCGCGCGGCGCTGGCCGGGCTGCACGTCCTGGAAACGGGCCGCGTTCGAGCCGCCGATGCGGCCCTCGTCGGCGGCCTCGTGCAGCAGCGGCAGGTCGTTGTTGGCGTCGCCGGCAATGAATATGGCCGACTGGCCGCACTGCAGGCTCAGACGATCGAAGCGCGACACCCCGCGCGGGTCCAGGGCAAGCCCGGTCGTCTCCAGCCCGAGATCGCGCACGTTCGGGCTGCGGTCCGTGGCCACGAGCACGTAGTCGACCGTGAGCACCCGGGACGCGCTCGACCGACGCCACGGCGGCGTCGGCATCGAGCGGGAACTCCTCGGCGAAGACGCGCGCGGCACACGACCTCACCGCGGGGTCGGAAAACGGCCCGGCGACACCACCGGCACCGAACATGTGCACCGCCACGACCAGGCGTGACAGGGCCTGACCCAGCTCCAGGCCGATGACGCCAGGCCCGAACACGGCGACGGAGCGGGGCAGGTCGGACCATTCGAAGACTTGGTCGTTGACCACGAGCCAGTCGGCCGCACCGCGCAGGACAGGCGGAACGGCGGGCGAGGACCCGGTGGCGATGACGGCGCTGGAGCAGCGCACCGGTGTCCCGTCGTCAAGGACCAGCCGAGACGGACCATCAAACCGGGCCCGGCCCTGCAGACGGTCGGCCGCCAGGAAGCGCTCGACGCCGTCGAGAACGAAGCCGACGAATCGATCCCGCTCGCGGCGTACCCGCGCCATCACGGCCGCGCCGTCGACGCGAACATGGCCCTCCAGTCGCAGCCCGAAGGCGTCCCAGCGGGCCCAGGCGTGGGCGGCCTCGGCCGCAGCGATGAGCAGCTGGCTGGGCATGCATCCGACGCGGGCGCAGGTTGTGCCATCAGGGCCGGCCTCGATGAGCAGGGCCCGCTTGCCGGCGGCGGTGGCAGCGCGGTAGGCCGCAAGCCCGGCCGTGCCCGCGCCGATGACAACGACGTCAGTGCGATGGATGGTGTCCATGTCCGTTCTCCGATGCGATGGTGCGGGCCGCCGGCCCGTGGCGCGAACCGGCGACCGATGCTGCGTCTCAGGCCGCCTTGCGCTGCCGACCGGCCCACTGCTCGAGTTCGTCGGCGCCACCGATGTGCTCGCCGTTGATGAACACCTGCGTCACCGTCCGGCGGCCGGTGACGGCGCCGACCACCCGGCTGCGGGTCTGGTGCGGCAGGGGAACCTCCACATAGTCGTAGCCGGGATCCGACAGCAGCGCCTTGGCGCGGGCTGCAGTGCGGGCAGCCCTCGCGGGTGAGGATGGCCACCTGGTCCGGCGTGCGCGCCTGCGGGCTGATCCAGCCCGGCATGGTGTCGGCATCGGACACCTCGAACGGATCGCCGGGCTGGTCGGGCTCCATGAACTGCCTCAAGGAAGGTCTGATCAGATCGCACGGTCGCGACGGAAGTCCCGCGGGCGGATGACGCGGAGGTCCGGGCCGCCGTGTGCTGGAGCACACAAGGCACGGGCCGACAAAGTCAGCCGCCCCCGGGGCTCCGTCCCTTCGGGTGGCGCCGGAACCGGGCGCTCGCGGCGTTGGTCTGCTCGACGAGATGTCCAATCTCGTCTTCACCTCCCGCCTTGCCATCGCCCGGCTCCGACAGCCACGCGATCCGCGTGATTTGATCAGACCTTCCTGACCACCACGCCATCGCGCACCAGCATCGAGTAGCGCCAGGAACGCTGGCCGAAACCCAGGTCGGTCTTGTCGATGAGCATGCCCATGCCCTCGGTGAACTCGCCGTTGCCGTCCGGCAGCAGGCGGATGTCGGCGGACTCCTGATCCTTCGCCCATCAGGGTCTGTTCACACTACGGACGCCAGATCCGCCGCAGTGTGAACAGGCCCTAGTTCATGACGAATGTGTCGTTGACGGACACGCACACGATCTCGTCGACGCCGTTGGCACGGAACGCGGCCGCCAGTTCGTTGTAGCGCGGCAGGTGGGTCGACGAACGGGTGGGCGTGAAGGCGCCCGGCAACGAGAAGACCACGACGGTCCGACCGTCGAAGATCTCTCCGGTGGTGACGCTCTTCCAATCGTTGTCCTGGCGGATGCGGAGGGTGACGTCGGGAACGCGCTTGCCTTCGTTACTGCGCAACATGGCTGACTCCTTGGATGATGTCGGTGGCTTGATCGTCCCGCGGCCGGCTGGTCGACGGGGTACGGAACGAACGTTGCCCACCCCGGACGCCGCTGCCCGATACCTTGTTACGATCTGCGCCATAGGCGTCGCCTATCGCTGCCGCCATCCGTCCGGAATGTCATGACTCTGACCGAACTCCGATACATCGTCGCCGTGGCCGACGAACGCAACTTCAGCCGCGCGGCCGAGCGCTCGTTCGTGAGCCAGCCCAGCCTCAGCGCCTCGGTGCGCAAGCTCGAGGACGAGCTGGGAATCCGGATCTTCGAGCGCGGCGCCGGCGAAGTCCTGCTGACCGAGGCTGGCGAGCAGGTGGTGGCCCAGGCCCGACGGGTGCTGGACGAGGCGGCGCGCGTCAAGGCTGTCGCCAAGGAGAAGCGAGACCCGCTGGACGGGGTCCTGCGGCTGGGCGTCATCCACACCGTGGCGCCTTACCTGCTGCCGGAACTGGTGCAGGGCCTGCGCACGGCAGCGCCGGCCATGCCGCTGGACATCGAGGAGAACCAGACCGCGGTGCTGGAGCAGCTGCTGCGGGCTGGCGAGATCGACTGCGCCATCCTGGCGCTGCCCTTCGCCGCCGCCGGCGTGGAGACCACGCCCCTGTACGACGAGGACTTCCAGGTGATCATGCCGTCGCGGCACCCGTGGGCGCGTCGGCGCAGCATACGGGCCGGCGAACTGGCGACGCAGAACCTGCTGCTGCTCAGCATGGGGCATTGTTTCCGCGACCAGGTGCTGCAGGCCTGCCAGGAGTTCTCCCGCCCGGCACCGCCCGGTCGCCAGGGCAACTCCCTGGAGACCCTGCGCAGCATGGTCGCTTCGGGCATGGGCATCTCGGTGCTGCCCGCCACCGCCCTCACGCCCCGCCGCGCCACGCCACTGGTGAAGGTGGTGCCGTTCGCCGAGCCGCGCCCGACCCGGCGCATCGTGGTCGCGACCCGGTCAGGGTTCCCGCGCGGGGGCGCGATCCGGGTGATCCGGGATGTGGTGGCAGGAGCGGACCTCCCGGTGTCGCCGTCGACGGAGGCCTGACCCGGCCATTCGCGGAGAACCCTGCCTGCGGCGCCCCCCTCCCGAATTGCACCCACGGTCCGGTCCCGCATGCCGTGGCAGCAGAACGGAACCGGGAACGACGGCGGAGACGCGGATGCGGCTGGTAGAATCGGGTTGATTTCTTCCTGCCCTGCCTCCCGTGCCCGCGACTCCCAGAAAACTCGTCATCGCAACCCGCGAAAGCGCCCTCGCCCTATGGCAGGCCGAGCACGTGCGCGACCGCCTGCAGGCGGCCCATCCCGGACTGGAGGTCTCCCTGCTCGGGATGACCACCGAGGGCGACCGCAGGCTCGGCACGACCCTGGCGCGCATCGGCGGCAAGGGGTTGTTCGTGAAGGAACTCGAGGAGGCCCTGATGGACGGGCGCGCCGACCTCGCGGTGCACTCCATGAAGGACGTTCCGGTCAACCTCCCCGAGGGCTTCGTGATCGCCGCAGTGTCGCGGCGCGAGGATCCGCGCGACGCCTTCGTTTCGAATCACCACGCGGACATCGACAGCCTGCCTGCGGGTGCGCGGGTGGGCACCTCCAGCCTGCGACGCGAGGCCCAGCTGCGGGCACGGCGCCCCGACCTGGTCGTGCGCCCGGTGCGCGGCAACGTGCAGACCCGTCTGCGCAAGCTGGACGAGGGCGAGTTCGATGCCATCCTGCTGGCCGCCGCCGGGCTGAAGCGGCTCGGTCTGGCGGCGCGCATCCGAAGCCTGCTGGAGCCCGCCGCAAGCCTGCCCGCCGTGGGGCAGGGAGCCCTGGGCATCGAGTGCCGGGCCAACCGCGCCGAGGTGATCGACGCGGTGTCGGTTCTGGCGGATGCCGAGACCTGGTGGTGCGTCCGCGCCGAGCGCGCCATGAGCCGGGCGCTCGCCGGCAACTGCACCGCCCCTCTGGGCGGCTACGCCACCATCGCAGGCGGGGTCGCGACCCTGTCCGGCTTCGTGGCGCTGCCGGACGGCAGCCGCATCGAGCGCGCCGCGGAGCAGGCGCGGACCGATACGCTCGACGCCGAGGACCTTGGTGCGCGGGTCGCCCAGCGTCTTACGCAGGCAGGTGCGCTCGAGGTGCTCAAGCTCGCGGAGGGCATGGTTTGAGCGCCGCCGGACCGCTCGAGGGCGTGCGCGTCCTCGTCACCCGCCCCGAACATCAGGCTCGCCGCCTGTGCCAGCTGATCAGCGAGCGCGGCGGCGAGGCGATCCCCTTCGCCACCATCCTGATCGAGGATCTGTCCGACACCGAGACCGTGCGACAGGCGGTGGCGAGCCTGGACGGCACCGACCTCGCCATATTCGCCAGCGCCAATGCGGTGCGGTACGGACTGGCGGCCATCAGGCGCGCTGGAGCGCTGCCGCGGCGCCTGCCGGTGTTCGCGGTGGGCCCTGCGACCGGGGCGGCGCTGGCCAGCGAGGGCATGGAGCAGGTGCACGTGCCCGCCGAAGGCGCGGACAGCGAGGCCCTGCTGGACCTGCCCGAACTGCGTCAGGTCGAGGGCCGGTCGATCGCCATCTTTTCCGGCGAGGGCGGACGCCCGGCGCTGCGCGAGACGCTGGCGCAGCGCGGGGCCAGCGTGACGGTGGTGCCGTGTTACCGGCGGCGACCCGCGAAGGACATCCCCGAGGCGGTTCGCCAGGCGCTGGCCCGCCACCGCGTGCACGCCGTTACTCTGACCAGCGGCGAGGGGCTGCAGAACCTCTACGGTGTGCTGGACGGCGAACTCGCCACCGGGCTGCGGCGGCTCCCGCATTTCGTGATCCACGACCGAGTGGCGCTCGCGGCGCGCAACGCCGGGGCGCGGGAGATCATCGTCGCCCCGGGAGGCGATGAGGCTCTGGTCGACGCGCTGGTGCACTGGCTGTCGACGGCGCACGACAGCGCCACGCTCCACTGACGGTGCCGGCGCCCGGAATCGCAGCATGCAAATGAACATGCCCGGCGCATGGCGCCCGCCGCGCGGCAATCCCCCCGGAGTCTGCCGCCTATGAACGAGGACCGCGCACCTGGGACGGCGGGCGCGGATCCGGTTGCGCCCCCCGCTTCGCCTGCCGCCCCGGCCGAGCCGCCCGCATCGCCCCGGAACACCATGCCACCGGTGTGGTCGAGGATCGGCACGGGATTCAACGCCGCGATGATGGTGGCCCTCGCCGCCTTGCTGCTCTCCGCCTGGCATTGGGCGACGGCGCAACGGGACGCGGCCCGGCTGCAGACCGAGCTGGCTCGCCGCCTCGCCGGCGCCGAGGCCGCCGGCAGCGAGATCCGCTCCGGCAGCGAGCGGATGCGCAACGACTTGCGCGATCTGGAGAGCCGCCTCGGCCTTGTGGAGGCCAAGCTGATCGAGTCGCAGAACCAGCGCCTCGCACTCGAATCGCTCTATCAGGAGCTGGCGCGCAATCGCGATGAATGGGTGCTGGCCGAGATCGAACAGCTGCTGATCGCCGCCAACCAGCAACTGCAGCTGGCCGGCAACGTGCGCTCCGCGCTGATCGCCCTCGAAGCCGCGGACAAGCGGCTGGCCCAGGCCGACCGCCCGGGGCTGCTGTCGCTGCGGCGGGTGATTGCGCGCGACATCGAACGCCTCAAGACCACGCCGGCGCTGGACGTGCCGGGCCTCACGCTCAAGCTCGACAACCTCATCGCCACTGTCGATTCACTGCCGCTGGCTGCGGAGCAGCGGCCAAGGGAGACCGCCGGGCAGCGCCCGGACACGGGGGGCGCGTGGGAGAGATTCGTCCGCGAAGTGCTGGTCGACCTGCAGGAGATGCTGCGCATCCGGGTCGCGGACAGCCGCGAGGTGCCACTGCTGGCGCCGGAGCAGGTGTTCTTCCTGCGCGAGAACCTGAAACTGAAGCTGCTGTCCGCCCGTCTCGCGCTCCTGTCTCGCAACGAACCCGGGTTCCGTACCGACGCCCGTACAGCAGAGCAGTGGCTGGGGCAGCACTTCGACCCGAAGGCGCGGGCGGTCGCCAACGCCCAGGGACTCCTGCGCCAGCTCGCCGCCTCGGACCTGACGGTGCAGCTGCCCGACATCGGCGAGAGCCTGCAGGCGGTGCGCACCCAGGCGGCGGGCCGGCGCAGCGGCCTGCGGTGAGCGCGGCGTGCCGATGAAGGCCTTCTTCTGGGTCCTCGGGCTGTTCGCCCTGGCCGTTGGTCTGGTGGTGGCAGCTCGCTACAACTCGGGCTACGTCCTGATCGTACTGTCGCAGCACCGCATCGAGGTGTCGGTGAATTTCGCCGTGGCCCTGCTGCTTGGAATGGTGGTGGCTCTGCATCTGGCGTTACGCGCGATCGAAGCGGTCCTGAAACTGCCCACCGAAGTCCGCGAATTCCACGAGAGCCGGCGCCGCGAGCGCGGCAGCAAGGCCTTCATGGACGCCGTCCAGGCCTATCTGGGCGGCCGCTTCGGCCGGGCCGAGAAGGCCGCCGCCCAGGCCATGACGCTGGAACACGCCCCCGCACTGTCCGGCGTGATCGCGGCTCGGGCCGCGCACGAGATGCGGGCCTTCGAGGCGCGGGACCGCTACCTGGCCGGCATCGAGACGGAACCCGAGGACGAGGACTACCTGCGCCAGATCACCCAGGCAGAGCTGTTGCTGGACGAGCGCCGCTACCTGGACGCGCTGGCGGTACTTGATCGCATCAAGGACAAGCACACGGCGGCGCTGCGCCTGGAACTCAAGGCCCACCAACTGGCGCGCAACTGGGACCGGGTCGAGGCGTTGCTGCCGCAGCTCGACCGGCGCAACGTCTACGATCCACAGGCACTGGCGCAACTGCGCCGCACGGCCACCGCCGAGTTGCTGCGCCAGCGCGCCCTGGACCTGCCGCGACTCACCGAGGCGTGGCAGAAGGTGCCCACCGATCTGCGCAAGGACACCCTGGTGGCGCGGGCCGCCGCCCAGGCGTTCTACCAGCTCGGGGCCGGCGCCACCGGACATGGGATCGTCGAGCAGTCCCTGGAGACCCACTGGGACTCCCAGCTGGTGCTGCTCTACGCCGAGGCCCTCGGCGAGGATGCGCTGGAACAACTGCAGAAGGCCGAGGCCTGGCTGCCACTGCACCCGCGGGATGCGGCCCTGCTGCTGACACTGGGCCGGCTGTGTGTGCACTGCAGCCTGTGGGGCAAGGCGAGGAGTTACTTCGAGGCCAGCCTGGCTGTCGAGTCGACCTACTCGGCGCACCTCGAGCTGGCCAGGCTGGCGCGCGCCACCACCTCCGAGGAGGAGGCGGCGCGCCACTCGGCCGCCGCCATGCAGCTCGCCCTGGCTCAGCTGGAGGATGTGACTGGCGGCCGGCGCCGGCGCCCGATCTAGGGCCTGTTCACACTACGGACGCCAGATCCGTTGCCACCCGAAAAGTCGCGAGCAAGGCGCAAAGCGAAGC
>JBIPNU010000442.1:0-3035 GCA_044370615.1 Burkholderiales bacterium | reverse complement strand
CAGGGCTCGCATCCACGCCCTGCCGGACCTGCTGATCAGCCAGATCGCCGCCGGCGAGGTGGTCGAGCGACCCGCCTCCGCGGTGAAGGAACTGCTCGAGAACGCGATCGATGCCGGGGCGAGCCGCGTCGAGGTCGAACTGGACGGCGGTGGCCTGCGGCGCATCGCGGTGACCGACGATGGCCAGGGCATCGAGCAGGCCGACCTCCCGCTCGCCCTCACCCGCCACGCGACCAGCAAGATCGCCGCCCTCGAGGACCTCGAGTCGGTGGCCACGCTCGGTTTTCGCGGCGAGGCGCTGGCCTCGATCGCGGCCGTGTCCGAACTCACCCTGGCGAGCCGGACCCCCGGCGCGCGCCACGGCTGGCGCATCGGCCACACCGGAGCTACCCGCGCGGTCGATGCCGCGCCGGTGGTCGGCCCGGCCGCGATGTCGCCCGGCACCCGGGTCGAGGTACTCGACCTGTTCTTCAACACGCCGGCCCGGCGGCGCTTCCTGCGCTCCGAACAGACCGAGTACGCGCACTGCGTCGAGGCGGTCGAGCGTATCGCGCTCGCCCATCCCGAGGTCGCGCTGCGGCTCCTCCACAACGGGCGCATCACCCTCGACCTGCCGGGCCAGCCGCGCGACCAGCGCGTGCTCGCGCTGCTGGGCGAGGCCTTCGCCGCCGCCGCACTGCCGGTCGAGGCCGCGGGCGGGCCGGTCTCGCTGGTTGGCGCCATCGCCCAGCCCGCCTATTCCCGCGCCTCGCGCGACGCGCAGTTCGTCTTCGTGAACGGACGCTTCGTGCGCGATCGCGTCCTGGGGCACGCGATCCGTGCCGCGTACCGCGACGTACTGCACCACCAGCGGCACCCGGCCTACGCGCTGTGGCTCACGCTCGACCCGGCGACGGTCGATGCGAACGTGCATCCGACCAAGATCGAGGTCCGGTTCCGCGAGGCGCAGGCCGTCCACCGCTTCGTGCAGGGCGCGCTCGCCCGGGCGCTGGCGACCACCCGCGCCGGGACCGGCGGGGGCACGACCGACGCCGCGCCGCTGGCGCAACCGCTCCCCGAGCCCCCGCGGGCGCCGGCCGGCTGGGGGCGCGATGCGCCGGGACGCGGCCCGCGCCAGGCCGGACTCGCGCTGCGCGAGGGCGAGGCGACGGCGCTCTATGACGCATTGTTCGGTCGTCCCGGCACCGCGCAACCACCGCTCCCCCTGGCGCCGGACGTGCCGGGGGCCACGGCGCCCGTCGGCGCTGCGCAGGCCTCGTCGGCCGGATCCGCGGGCGTGGCCCCGTCCCGCGAGGCCGGACCGATCGCGCCCGAGCCGATGCCGGGCGACTCGCCACTGGGCTACGCGCTCGGTCAGCTCGCGGGCGTCTACGTGCTGGCGCAGAACGCGCACGGGCTGGTCGTGGTCGACATGCACGCCGCCCACGAACGCATCGTCTACGAACGCCTGAAGGCCGGACTCGCGGGCGAGCGCGTGCCGGCGCAACCGCTGCTGCTGCCGGTGTCCTTCGCCGCCTCGCCGGTGGAACTGGCCACCGTCGCCGAGCACGCCGACAGCCTGCTGAGACTGGGCTTCGACCTGTCGCCGCTGTCGGAGACTCGACTGGCGGTACGCGCGGTGCCCGCGGCGCTCGCCGACGCCGACGCGGTGGCCCTCGCGCGCGCGGTGATCGCCGAACTGCGGGAGTCGGGGGCGACCGACGTGCTGGCCGCCCGCCGCGACGAACTGCTCGCGACCCTGGCCTGCCACGCGGCCGTGCGGGCCAACCGCGCTCTCGGACTGCACGAGATGAACGCCCTGCTGCGCGAGATGGAAGCGACGGAACGATCGGGGCAATGCAACCACGGTCGCCCGACCTGGTTCCAGCTCACGCTGGCCGACCTCGACCGCCTGTTCCTGCGCGGACGCTAGCGTCCGCCACGCGATGCAGGCCACGATCCCGGAGGGCGACGAACGGCCGGTCGCGCTGGTGCTGACCGGGCCGACCGCGAGCGGCAAGAGCCGGCTCGCGCTGGAGGTCGCGCGTGCACTGCCCTGCGAGATCGTGAGCGTGGACTCGGCACAGGTCTACCGCGGCATGGACATCGGCACCGCCAAGCCGGATGCGCGAACGCTCGCGCGCGTGCCACACCATCTGGTCGACCTGATCGATCCGGACGAGCGCTACTCGGCCGCCCGCTTCGTCGAGGACGCGCTCGCGGCCATGGCCGGCATCGGCGAGCGCGGAGCCGTGCCGCTGCTGGTCGGCGGCACCATGCTCTACCTGAAATCGCTCGCCTCCGGGCTCGCCGACCTGCCGGCAGCCGACCCGGCACTACGGGCGGTCATCGACGCGATGGCCGCGGAGTCGGGCTGGCCGGCGCTGCACGCCGAACTCGAGCGCCTGGATCCGGTGAGCGCCGCGCGCGTCGAACCGCAGGACGCGCAGCGTATCCAGCGCGCGCTGGAGGTGGTGTGGATCACCGGCACGCCGATGTCCACGCTGCTCGACAAGCGCCCGCCCCGTCCGCTGCCGTGGCGGCTGGTCGAGGCCGCACTCGTCCCGGCCGATCGCGCAGAGCTGCATGCGCGCATCGCCACCCGGTTCGAGGACATGCTCGAACTGGGCCTGATCGGCGAGGTGCGCCGCCTGCGCGAACGCCACCGGCTGGATCCGGACCTGCCGTCGATGCGCTGCGTCGGCTACCGGCAGGCCTGGGCCTACCTCGAGGGCGACCTCTCCCTCGCCGGCCTGCGCGAGGCGGGGGTCGCCGCCACGCGGCAGCTCGCCAAGCGGCAACTGACCTGGCTGCGCTCGATGCCGCAGGTCGCCGCTTTCGAGTGCCTGACCGGGGATCCGCTCGCCGCGGTGCTCGACCTGTTCGGCGGCGCGGTGCTGGCCGCTGGCCGGGGCTGATCGGACGGACGCACGCGGGCGGTGCGCCACCGGCCGGCCGGCGTGTCCCGGCTGCCCGACGGGAGCGCACTCGGCCCG
The DNA here is from genome assembly GCA_044370615.1 of Burkholderiales bacterium. Taxonomy (GTDB): domain Bacteria; phylum Pseudomonadota; class Gammaproteobacteria; order Burkholderiales; family CAIKXV01; genus CAIKXV01. The sequence continues at coordinate 60 of JBIPNU010000442.1, read as the reverse complement.
CTGCGGCGGCGGGGACGCCGCGCGCGAGGTCGACCCGGCGCGCGCGAGCCGTCCGGCCCG
>JBIPNU010000440.1:0-3043 GCA_044370615.1 Burkholderiales bacterium | reverse complement strand
GCGGCGGGCAGGTCGCCCGCAGCCTCGGCGGCGCGCACGAGTACCCCATCGCGCGCCGGCAGGCTGGCTGCGGCCATCGCCACGTGCAGCGGTGCACCGCCCTGCACGTGGCGATGCATCAGTCGCACGGATTCGCGCAGCAGTTCGTCGCGCAGCACGGTCTCGCAGCCGGCCAGCGCGCGCGGCGCCGGCGTGGCGTGGGCGAGCCGCTGCCCGAGCGAGCGGTAGAGCCGCTCGAGGTCGCGGGCGTCCGGCCCGGCCGCCAGCGCGCGTGCGAGCGTCAGGACGGGATCGAGGCGCACGCGCGCCGGCTGCACTCCGCCGGCGGCGAGCCGTCCCCAGGCGAGGTCGCGGCTCGCCGCGACCATCACGCCGCGCATCGGCCGCTGGTCGGCATCGGTACCCCGGTAGCGCCAGACGAGTGCCATGGTCAGGCCCTCACTGGCCCGGATCGGCGACACGCCGCAGTTCGTCGCGGGACGTGCGCCCCTCGGCCACCAGCCGCAGGCCGCAGTGCCACAGCGTTCCGCCAGCCGCGAAGCCGGCCTGAGCGATCTCGCGCGCCGTCGCGCCGCGCTCGATGCGCTCGCGCACACCGTCATCGACATGCAGCAGCTCGTAGACGAGGCGACGGCCGCGGTAGCCGGTCCAGCCGCAGCGCGCGCAGCCGACCGCGCGCCGGGGTCGCCACGCCGCACTTGCCTCGAGTCCATCCGGCGGGCCGTCATCGCAGTCGTCGGGCACGCTGCAGTCGGCGCACAGCAGCAGGATCAGTCGTTGCGCCAGCACGCCGCGCAGGGCCGCCGCGAGATTCTCGGAGGACACGCCGATGTGGCGCAGGCGGGTGATCGCCAGCGCAGCGCTGGTCACGTGCAGCGTGCTGAACACGAGGTGCCCGGTGAAGGCGGCCGAGATCACGCGGCCGGCCACCTCGCGGTCCTCGCGGATCTCGCCCATCAGCAGCACGTGCGGGGCCATCCGCAGCGCCGAGTTGAGCAGCAGGCGCATGCCCTCCGCCTCGGCCACTTCGGCGGCCACCTCCATCTGGTGCCACATCGGGTGGCGGTACTCGATCGGCTTCTCGATGGTCCGGATCGATCGCTCCAGCGGATCGATCCGTCGCAGCATCGCGTAGAGCGTGGTGGTCTTGCCAGAGCCGGTCGGCCCGCACACGAGCACGAGGCCGGTGCTCGCGCGGGTGTAGTCGAGCAGCCGGCTCCCGGTCGGCTCGTCGAAGCCCAGCGACTCGAAGTCCGCCTGCTCGGCTTCGCGATCGAGGATGCGGATCACCGCCTCGCGCTCGGCGACGCCGTGGCCCTGGTGCAGTTGCAGGCGGAAGGCGTAGCGCCGGTCGACCTCCGCGCCTTCCAGCCGGGGCAGCGAGGCACCCTCCAGTCCCGCCTCCTGGGGCGCGCGCGCAAGCGCGTCGGCGCTGGAGGTCTCCGATACCAGCTTGTTGAGCAGCCGGTCATGCAGCGCCCCGGGCAGCGCCGCGAGGAACTGCCCGGTCCCGTTCACATGCAGCTTGACGGTGCCGATGCCGCCCATCGTGCGATGCAGGAAAAGGTCGCTCGCCCCGGCATAGCAGGCATGGCGCAGCAGGCTGCCGAGCACGGCCTCGACTTCGCGACCGGCGCCCGGCGAGGCCGGATCGGCCGCCCGCTCCCAGCGCTGGACGGCGGCGCGCAGCGCGCCCGCGGTGTTCGCGAAACAGCGCCGGCGCAGTCGCTCCAGCGTCCGCGCGGAGGCGATCAGGATCTCGACCGGCTCGCCGTGGTATCGGGTCTGCGCCTCGAGGATGGCTTCGGCCTCGCTCACCGCCACGCGCAAGCGGCCGGCGCTGCGGCCGGCGGGCACGCAGGCCTGGCCATCCTGCAGCGAGAGTCCGGCCACGCTACCCGGGTCGACCGCATCGGCCTCGTGCGGGGCGAGATAGCCGCGGCCGGTATCGGCGGCGATCGCGCGCGCGAGCGTCTCCGCGCCCACCAGGCCGAGTTCGGTCACCGCCTGCGCGATGGACAGCCCGCTGGCGGCGGCGACCAGCCGCGCTGCGCGCAGATGGTGCTCGCGCACGCCCAGCCGCCGCAGGCGCGACTCGATCCCGGCCACACGCTCGGACGGGGCCTGCGACCCCGGATCCGCGGCCGCAGGCTCGGACCACGCGACCGCGGGTCGGCGCGCGACGGCTGCGGGTCCGATCGGAAGCACGACCCCGGGGCTCATGTGCCGATCACCCACAGGTGCAGCTCGAAGCGCTGGCCGCTGGCGCTGAACCCGATCAGCGCCACCGGGTGCAGGCGCAGGTGCTCGACCCAGGCCAGCAGGCCGTCGAGATGCGAGAAGCGGCCGCGTACCGACACCGCGGCGGCGCGCAGCCGACCATCGGTCATCGGCAGCGGGCGGGCGACGGTGCCGACCGGGACCGGCATCGAGGCGCCGCCGGTCGTCGCGGTGGCGGCCAGCGCATCGAGGGTGATGGCGCCGTCGGCGGCAGCCGCCCGCAGCCGCGAGGCGACGGTCACGAGTTGTCGCTCCACCGGAGCGATACCCGCAGCGGATGCCACCGCCGGCGTGGACTGCCGGTCGAGTTCGTCGAGCGCAGCCTGCGCGGAGCGCGCCTCGGCGCGCGACTGCGCGAGCAACGCCTGCGCGCTGCCCAGCGCCGGCAACCAGGCGCGGTGGGCAGCCAGGCTAGCGAGGCAGCAGAGCAGACAGGCTGGAATCAGCGCGCGGGCACACCACGACCATGGCGATTTCATCGAGGGCTCCTCGGATACGGGGTTCGGTCGGGCGGCAGCCCGGCGGGGGTTCGAGCGCGAACAGTGGGTTCGACCAGGCGGCGGGGATCGGCACCGCAGGCATGACGCGCCCGGCGCTCGTCGCCGCGGGACGCAGCAGGGGCAGCGTGACCGTGTATTCGCTGCGCCGCAGGTCGGCGTCGATCGCCACCCTGGCGCCCGGCCGCCACAGGCCCTGGGCCCGGGCTACTTCCGCCGCCGGGTCGACGCTCGCAGCGTGCGCGAGTCCCCTCGGGTCGGCGATC
>JBIPNU010000441.1:0-3043 GCA_044370615.1 Burkholderiales bacterium | reverse complement strand
ATCTGGTCGGTGTCGGCATGGATTTCTCCCGCCGGTTCGCGCTGCCCGCCGGCCTCGCCGAGGAGGGGGCTGTCGTGTTCTATCCGGGGTCCAGCATCGGCAATTTCGATCCGGCCGGGGCGCTGGCGCTGCTCCGGCAGGTTCGCGAAACCGCCGGGTGCCGCGCGCTGCTGATCGGCGTGGACCTGGTCAAGGACGAGCAGACCCTGGTGGCTGCCTATGACGATGCACTCGGGGTCACCGCGGCCTTCAACCTCAACGTGCTGCGCCACCTGAACCGGCTGCTCGGGGCAGACTTCGACGTGCGGCAGTGGCGGCACGTCGCGCGCTTCGACCGCGCCCACTCGCGAATCGAGATGCACCTCGAGGCGCGGGAGCCCTTGCTCGTTCGCTGGAGCGGAGGGCAGCGTGCCTTCGCCGCGGGCGAGCGCATCCATACCGAGAACTCGTACAAGTGGACTGTCGAGTCCTTCGTATCCCTGCTGTGTGAAGCCGGATTCTCGTCGCCATCGGCGTGGACCGATGAGCGCGGCAACTTCGGGCTGTTTGTTGCCCGCGCGTGACTCAGATCGCGCAGGAGCGGAATCCGGCGGGCACGTCGTTGCGGGCGGGGGGGAAGAAGTTGCGGTAGGCCGGATCGCGCATGCGAGGCTGCGTGTAGCAGGAGGCTCCCTTGAGCACAGGCCGGCCGTCGAACCACGGGGCAGAATAGTCGAGGTAGGGATGCGGCTGGAATCCCGGGAAGGGTGCGAACCGACTTGCCGTCCACTCCCATGCGTCGCCCCACGCGAAGCGGCCTTCGGACAGCGCGAGCGCGCATTCCCACTCGGCCTCGGTGGGCAGGCGCCGGCGCGCCCAGCAGCACCACGCCTGCGCCTCGTACAGGCTCAGGTGACAGGCGGCTTCGCGCGGATCGAGCGATTCCCATCGCCCACCCAGCGAGTACTCCCAGCCGCCTGCGCCACGCCGCAGATAGCGCGGGAGGGCCTGCCCGGCCTGCGCGCGCCAGCGCAATCCCTCGTCGGACCACCAGCGGGGCTGGTCGTAGCCGCCAGACTCGACAAATGGCAGGAACTCGGCCCAGCGAACCGCCTGCGCATCGATGGAGAAGGCGGCAAGTGACTCCTCGCAGCCGCACAGCTCGTTGTCGAAGGAGAATCCGCGGAGGCCGCCCCGGCCCAGGCGCCACGATCCCGCCGGAACATCCACCGCGGGTGGAGGCTCCGGCAACGCGCGCGGATGCCAGCGCGGATCGTCGAGGGCGAGGCCGAGCCCCCGCGCCATGTAGAGCGCCGCCTCGTGATGCATGTCTTCGTGCAGCAGCGCGAGCCGGAAGAAATACAGGCCGTCGTCGTCGGAAGCGGCCTCGCGCAGCAGTGCAAGGGTGCGCTCGAGCTGGCGCGCGAGGTCGTCGCGGGTCGCGGCTGCTCCCGGAAGCGGCAACTGCCAGCGGCTGTCGTGCGGAACATGGCTGGAGTCGTAGAGCGCGTCGGCGTCCGCGCGGACACCGGGGCGGCGCGCGACGTGGGGATCGGCGCGCACCCCCTCGGCGAGTGACGGGTTGCGGGCGATCCAGTATTCCTGGAACCAGCCGACATGGCCCAGTTCCCAGAGCGGGGGATTGAGTTCGGCTCGCAGCGGTACTGCAAGGTCCGGTCGCGCGCGCGCGTGGCGCTCGAACGTGGCGAGCGTGTCCTGGCGGCTTGCCTGCAGCGCACTGGCCAGTTGATCGCGGGTTCCCTGCCGGGCCTCGCGGGCGGCGCGTGTTAGCCTCGTGTCATGCATCAAGAGACCCTGGTGATCGTGACGCCTGCGCTGGCCGCGGCCAACAACGGCAACTGGCAGACCGCGCGTCGATGGAGCCGTCTGCTGCGCCCAGTCTACCGCGTGGTGGTCACCGATCGGTGGACCGAGGGCGACGAGGCGTTGATGATCGCGCTGCACGCCCGCCGCTCGGCCGATTCGATCCGGGCGTGGCGGCATGTCCATCCCGACCGTCCGTTGCTGGTGGCGCTCACCGGCACCGATCTGTATCGGGACATCCGGATCGACCTCGACGCCCGTCGCTCCCTCGAATTCGCCGACCAGCTGGTCGTGCTCAACGCGCGGGGCCCCGACGCGCTGCCCGAGGTGCTTCGCGGGAAGACTCGCGTGATCCTGCAGTCCAGTCCCGCGCGTGTCCACCGGCCGCGCGCCCGCGGGCATTTGCGGGCGCTGATGGTCGGCCATCTGCGAGATGAGAAGGATCCGCGCACGGCCTGGCGGGCTGCCCGGCGCCTGGCGCAGCGCTCCGACATCCGGTTCGACCATGTCGGCGCCGCGCTCGACTCGTCGCTGGGTGCCGAGGTCGTCGCGCTGGCGGCGGAGCTTCCGGGCTTTCGCTGGCTGGGAGCGCTGCCCCACGAAGCGACGCTTCGTCGCATCCAGGCGGCGCATGTGCTGGTGCACCCGAGCCGCATGGAGGGCGGTGCCCACGTGGTCATCGAAGCCATCCGATGCGGCACACCGGTACTCGCCTCGCGCATCGACGGCAACACCGGCCTGGTGGGCGACGCATACGAGGGGCTGTTCGAGGTCGGCGATGACGCGGGGCTTGCGGCATTGCTCGTGCGGGCGAGGGACGACGTGACCTTTCTGCCGCAACTGGGGGCGCAACTCGCGCTCCGCTCGGACCTGTTCTCGCCCCAGGCCGAGCGCGCGAGCCTGCGTGGCGCCGTCGCGGCGTTGCTCTCGCGCTGATCGGGGTCCCACGCGCGGCGGCTGCGGCGACGTCCGCCGTGGTGTTGCGGGGCGTCCGGTCGGCCAGACGGTGGACGATCCGGCTGCGACCGGGGGGTGACCACGCACGGCCGGGCCAGGAACGCCCGGGGGCGCGCGCCGGGCGCGCAGACGCAACGTGCGCGCGGGGCGGCTGGACTGCGTCGAGCCTGCGCGCTCCCCGGGGCGGTGGTGCCGATGTCCTCCGCCCCGGCGACACCGTCGGTCGCCGAATCCGGGTTCGCCGCGAGGCTGGCCGATCGGGGCACATGCGGCGTGGGGAGGG